>JAUNBU010000082.1 GCA_030526925.1 Bacillota bacterium
TTCATCAAGAAGATCGGCGGAGCGCTTAAATCAGGCGAGAAGCACGACGGCAGAGCACCCGACTACGACGACTGGGACTTGAACGGAGACATCATACTGTGGAACGATATATTGGGGCATGCCTTTGAAATATCATCCATGGGCATCAGAGTGGACGAAGAAGCCATGGATCGACAGCTGACCATCGCAGGCGCCGATGACAGGAGAAGCATGGAATTCCATAAAATGATCCTCAACAAAGAGCTGCCTTACACCATCGGAGGCGGCATCGGACAGAGCAGACTCTGCATGTACTTCCTCAGGAAAGCACACATCGGTGAAGTACAGGCGTCGGTTTGGCCGGAAGAGATGATCAAGGAGTGCCGGGAAAACGATATTTTCCTGCTGTGATCCATGAAGTATGTGAATCTGGTAATAGACAACAAGAGCGACAGTACCGATACGCTGTATACATATGGCTGCAGGGAAGACGATGTACACATAGGAAGCAAGGTCTACGTGCCCTTTGCCAGAGGCAACCGGCTGAGGGAGGCATACGTCATTTCCATTTCCGGCAGCGCCCCTGAAGGAATAGGGTCTAAGCTGAAATACGTGGAGAAGATCGATGAGGACGTTTCTCTTACGGAGGAGATGGTCGGCACGGCGCTGTGGCTGAGAAACAGATATCTGTGCAGATACATCGATGCCATCGGCTGCTTCACGCCCGTAGGCGGCAAGGCTAAGCGAGGCGTCAGGAAGGATCCCTTCGCACAGAAAAAGGGAGAGGTTTCACAGGTAAAAGCTCTGACGGCAGAACAGGAGAAAGCCTTGTCTCTGATAAATACATCCATAGACAGGAGCGCCCATGATCGCTTTCTCATTCACGGAGTCACGGGGAGCGGCAAGACCGAGCTTTACATAAGGGCTGCCGACAAGGCACTGTCCCTGGGGAAGACAGCCATCATCTTGGTGCCTGAGATTTCTCTGACAGGTCAGATCATCGACCGGTTCATGGGACGATTCGGTACAGAGCAGATCGCAGTACTCCACAGCAGGCTGACCAAAGGAGAACGGTACGACCAGTGGCAGAAGATCCGAAACGGCAGCGTCAATATCGTAATAGGAGCTAGGTCTGCTGTATTCGCACCTCTGACAAATATCGGGCTCATCGTGGTGGATGAAGAGCATGAGACCACCTATAAGTCGGATCATACGCCTAAATACGATACCATCGAAGTGGCGTTAAAGCGGGCGCAGGATCATAAGGGCGTTTTGCTTCTGGGCAGCGCTACGCCGTCCGTTGTGACCTACAACAGAGGTGAGGAAGGTATCTACAAGACCATCAGGCTGACAGAGCGGTACAACAAAGTGACTATGCCTCAGATCTCGGTGGTCGATATGAGAGAAGAATTAAAAAGGGGCAACAAGTCAATAATCAGCAATGAACTTTACAGCAGGATGAAGGAGCAGCTGGAGGCGGGAAAACAGGTAATGCTGTTCCTCAACAGACGCGGCTATTCCACCTTCGTCTCCTGCAGGGAGTGCGGCTACGTGGCCAAATGCCCTCATTGCGGACTATCCCTTACATACCATAAAAAAGAAAACAGTGCGGTTTGCCATTTCTGCGGATACAGGCAGCCTGCGCCGACCGAGTGTCCGGACTGCGGCAGCAGGTACGTGAAATACTTCGGGACAGGAACGGAAAAGGTGGAAGAGACTATCGGACAGTTGTTCGGTGAGTATACGGCGGAGCGGCTGGACATGGACTCGGCAGCCAAGAAGGGAGAGCTGGAGCGAAAGCTTAAGGCCTTCCGCAAGGGAGAAATCAGGATCCTCATCGGGACCCAGCTGATAGCAAAAGGTCTGGACTTTAAAAACGTAGGTCTTGCCGGCATCATCTCTGCCGACGTGGGGCTGAACATCCCCGACTTCAGAGCGCCGGAAAGAACTTTCCAGCTCATTACCCAGGCTGCGGGAAGGGCAGGACGCGGCGAAGAGAAAGGGCAGGTGGTGATCCAAACCTATAACCCGGATCACTACGCAGTAGAGTTTGCGGCGGCACAGGACTATGAAGGGTTTTATCGCACGGAGGAAAAGCTGCGGCGGTATATGGGCTACCCGCCTTTTAGCGATCTGTTTCAGATGCTCTTCATGTCGGAGAGCGAAGAGGCTGCACGGGAAGCGGCCGGTGGCTGGCACCGCAGGATAGAAGCGATGATGAGGGAAGAGGAAAAGAGAAATCTGTTCCCGCCTCAGGAAGCATACATGAGCAAGATAAACGATCATTACAGATACTCCATGCTCCTTAAATGCCCTAAGGGCAAACGGACGGAGTACTCCAACATGATCTGGCGCATCAGGGAAGAGGAACGAAAGAGAAAGCAGAAAGCGTACACGGTATCCATCGATATCAACCCGTACAGCTTCGTTTAGGAGGATTGAGAATGGCACTTAGAAATATCGTTGAAGACGGAGATCCGATTTTGAGAAAGCACTGCAGACCGGTGGATGAGGTCAGCGACAGGATAAAAATGATACTGGATGATATGGTGGACACCATGCGTGAAGCCAATGGCGTGGGTCTGGCGGCCCCCCAGGTGGGTATCATCAGGAGGATGTTCGTGGCAGAGCCGGATCCGGAAACCGGGCAGGTATATTATTTCGTCAACCCGGAAATCGTAACCGTAGAAGGAAGCCAGGAAAGCGAAGAAGGCTGTCTTTCGGTGCCGGGATACATGGGACGGGTGGACAGACCTGAGAAAATCACCATCAAAGGTCTGGACCGGGATGGAAAGCCTCAGGAGCATACATTTGAGGGCTTTGAGGCCATAGTCATGTGTCATGAATTCGACCACCTGGAAGGGATCCTGTATACGGACAAGGCGAAGGAAATCTACGAGATCACCAATGAACCGGAGGAAGCGGAGGAATGAGGATAGTATATATGGGAACGCCGGATTTTGCGGTGCCGTCTCTGGAGCGGCTTCATGAAGCGGGACATGAGATCGTCTTCGTGGTGACCCAGCCGGATGCAGTCAGGGACAGAGGCAAAAAGGTCAAGTTCTCTCCTGTCAAGGAAAAAGCGCTGCAGCTGGGTCTGGAGGTGTTGCAGCCCCGGAAGGTCAAGGGCGATGAAGCTTTCGCAGAAAGGCTGAGGCAGGCGGCGCCCGATGTGATCGCTGTGGCAGCTTACGGGCAGATCCTGCCAAAGGAAATTCTGGAGATCCCGCGGCTGGGCTGCGTCAACGTGCACGGATCGCTTTTGCCGAGATTTCGCGGTGCGGCGCCCATCCAGCGAGCCATCATAGAGGGCGACGAGGAGACCGGTGTGACCATCATGTACATGGCAGAAGGGCTGGACACGGGAGATATGCTGGCGAAGGCCGTTACTGCTATCGACAGGAAGACGGGACAGCAGCTCCACGATGAATTGGCGCAGCTGGGAGCACAGCTTCTGGCAGATACCATACCAAGACTGGGCACGCTGAAAGGAGAAAAGCAAGATGATACAGCATCCTGCTATGCACCCATGATCTCCAAAGAAGAAGGACACGTGGACTTTTCCAAAAGTCCTGAAGCCATCGAGAGACTGATTCGTGCCTTTGATCCATGGCCGGGCACATATGCCTTTTACAAGGAGAAGCAGATCAAGTTCTGGAAGGCGGAAGCTACGGAGGAGCCGGCAGAAGCTGCAAACGGCACGGTAGTAGGCGCCGATGCTTGCGGATTAGCCGTTGCAGCAGGTGGAAAACTCCTGCTGATCACGGAATTACAGGCGCCGGGGAAAAAAAGAATGGAAATAAAAGAATATTTAAAGGGTAATTCCATTGAAATTGGAACCGTTTTAGGATAAAATATTCTGCAAGGAGTAAATTTATGTATTTTGGAATGTTCGATCCCACCATAATCATACTGATTCCGGCGATCGTTTTCGCCATGTATGCACAGACAAAGGTAAAGAGTGCATACAGCAGATATTTAAAGGTCAGTAACAGGAGAGGGATCACAGGGAGACAGGCTGCGAGAAAGATACTGGATGCCAACGGGCTGCAGCATGTTCCCATAGAGCTTGTGGCAGGAAGCCTTACGGATCACTACGATCCCAAGAAGGACGTCATGAGATTATCAAACGACGTATATAACGGCAGTTCTATTGCATCGGTCAGCATTGCGGCGCATGAATCGGGACATGCCATACAGGACGGCACGGCATACGGATTTTTGAAATTCAGGAATGCCATAGCCCCTGTAGTCAGCATCGTATCCACTGCATCGTGGCCGCTGCTTTTGATTGGTCTTTTTGTCATTTGGCAGGGCAATTTCACCACGGGGAATTTCCTGTTCAATCTGGGAATTATATTCTTCGCAGGCGTAGTGCTGTTCCACACGGTGACGCTTCCCGTGGAGCTGAATGCCAGCAAACGTGCTATAGGTCAGCTTATCGAGCTGAATATCATAGATGAAACAGAATCCAAGGGAGCGAAGAAGGTATTGTCGGCAGCGGCAATGACATATGTAGCGGCGCTGGCAACAGCAGTAGCCAATTTAGTAAGGATCTTATTGATTAGGGGGCGCAACTGATGGATGTTAACAGGAAAACATCGTATCTGGCACTTGTAGATGTAGAAGCGAAGAAGGCATATTCAAATCTGGCGATCAACCATCAGGTGGTGATCAACAAGCCCGGTTCACCGGGATTTGTCCGTGAGCTTGTGTATGGCGTGCTAGAGAACAAGCTGACGCTGGATTACTATATCGACCTTTTGGTAAAGGACGGGGTAGGCAGTCTGAGGGTGCCTGAGCTTACCATCCTGCGGATGGGCATATATCAGCTCGGTTACATGAATTCGGTGCCGGAGTACGCAGCGGTCAACGAGAGCGTGGTGCTGGCAAAGAGATATTGCCGCGGCAAAGACGGTCTGGTCAACGGCGTACTGCGGGAATACATCAACAAAAAAATACAGCTGAGACTTCCTGACAGGGGAGAAGACGAGATCCGGTACTTGTCGGTCAAATATTCTTATGCACCGTGGATCGTTGAGCTTTGGCTCAGTTACTACAGCACGGAATTTGTAGAGGCGCTGTTGGCAGCGGGTAATGAAACACCGCCTATGACAGTGAGGCTCAACTGGCTGAGGGTGATGAAGCCGGACCTGATCAAAAAACTAAAATCCAGAGGATACGAGGTGGAGGAAGGACAGCTTTGCCAGAATGCCATTCACGTGAAGGGCAACAAGCTGCTGGACTCCGAGATGTATAAACTGGGGATGTTCACTCCTCAGGACGAAAGCTCTATGCTGGTGGCTGAGAAGCTGGATCCCAAGCACGGCGAGCTGATCATGGACGTGTGTGCGGCGCCCGGCGGCAAGACCACTGCTATCGCAGAGCGAATGAACAACACAGGTAAGATAATAGCATCGGACATATACAGGCGGAAGCTGGATCTGGTGGATAAAGATGCAAGGCGTCTGGGCATAACAAATATTGAGACCAGATCCTGGGACGCAACAAGAGTGGATTCTTCCATGGTACAGAAGGCGGACAGAGTGCTGGTAGACGTACCGTGTTCGGGGCTTGGCGTCGTAAGACGGAAGCCGGAGATCAAATACAAGGAGCGAACGGTAGAGATGGAGCTGCTGCCTAAAAAGCAGCTGGCGATCCTTTCCGCATCGTCCTCCTATGTGAAGCCGGGGGGCGTGCTTCTTTACAGCACGTGCACGGTAAACCCGGAAGAAAATGAAAGAGTGACAGAAGCATTCTTAAAAAAGAACCCTTCTTTCAAGAAAGTGGAGAGGACCCTGCTGCTTCCCAATATCAACGGAACTGACGGATTCTTCATCTGCGTCATGAAAAAGGACGAAAGCCTGATTGAAAAAAAGAAAGGGCAAGACAAATAATGGTGCAAATAGGATTTAAGTGCAACAAAGGCATTGTTCGCAAGAACAATGAAGATGCATGTTTCGTAATCCCAAGCCATGATGTATACATTGTCGCCGACGGTGTGGGAGGCAACAATTCAGGAGAAGTTGCCAGCAGAACCGCTGTCAGCGAAATCGCTCAGTTTGTCAACGAAAATGATCTGTCGATCTGCAGGACCCCGGAGGACATCTTCGAATTCTTTGCAGATGCCATAGAGACTGCCAACGAGAAAATCTATCGGATGGGCAGGGAAATCGAAGCAAACAGAGGGATGGCTACCACCATTGTACTGGCGTACATACGGGATAAGAAAGCATACATTTCCAATATAGGTGACAGCAGAGCCTATCTGTTCAGAAAAGGCAGATTGAAGCGGCTGACCGAGGATCACACTTATGTGAACGAATTGATACAGAAGGGTGTGATCACAGAGGACGAGGCTGAGAATCACAAACAGAAGAATGTTATCACCAGAGCCTTGGGAGCAGAACATTTCGCAGATCCGGATTTCTACAAGGTGAACCTGTCGGAGAACGATGTGCTGATGCTGTGCTCCGATGGTCTTTACGGAGAGATAGACGAGACGGAGATAGCAGAGATACTCAGGCGGGAAAAAAGCATGAACGATCTGTGCTCCACACTGGTGGACGAGGCGATCCAAGCCGGAGGAAGAGATAACATTACCGTAGTTTGTATAAAGATATAATTTATTTTAGGAGGAAGTTATGAGCAATAAGGTACTCGCAGGCAGATACGAACTGTTCGAGAGGATCGGTGAAGGCGGAATGTCAGTGGTGTATAAAGCGAAGGATAAGCTGCTGAACCGTTTTGTAGCCATCAAAATTCTAAAGCCGCAATTTATCAACGACCATAAATTCATCGACAGCTTCAGGAGAGAGTCCCAGGCGGCGGCAAGCATGTCACACCCCAACATCGTCAACATCTACGATGTAGGGCGTGAAGGGAACATTCACTACATAGTGATGGAACTTATCGAAGGGCGGACGTTGAGCGACTATATCAAAGAGCAGGGCGCTATGCCTTATCCTAAGGTGATCGCGCTTTCCAAGCAGATCGCAGCTGCGCTTGCCTTCGCTCATAAGAATCACATCATCCACAGAGATGTAAAGCCGCATAACGTGATGATCACGCCAAACGGCACGGCGAAGATCACCGACTTCGGTATCGCTAAGGCTGTCAATGCGGCGACCATAGTAGACAACACCGATGGGATCATCGGTTCGGTACATTATTTCTCGCCTGAGCAGGCAAGAGGTGGGTACGTGGATGAGAAATCCGATATTTATTCTCTCGGGATCGTTATGTATGAGATGCTGACGGGCAGAGTGCCTTTCGACGGAGACAATCCTGTCAATATCGCACTGATGCATATCAACGGTGAGATGGTACCTCCGTCAAAGCTGACGGCGGGGATCCCTCCTGCATTGGAGCATATCATCCTCAAGTGTACGGATAAATATCCTGTCAACAGGTTTGCTTCGGCAGACGAACTGATCGAAGCCCTCAACAATCTGGAATTCGTGGGCAGCGTGGTAGGTAACTCCGTCCTCATGGGAGGTGCGGCAGAAGGCCCTATCGCAGAGACCGATTACGACGACGGAGAAGACGATTACTACGACGAGGAAGAGGACGGCAAGAAGAAAAAAGGCAAGAAAAAGCCTATGGACAAGAAGAAAAAGATCATCATCATCGTTGCTGCCGCTGTAGCGGCTATAGTTCTGGGTCTTGTTATCGCATTCGCCACAGGACTTTTGGGCGGGGAAGAGATCGAAACGCCTGATTTCGCCAATATGACTATCGAAGAAGCAGAGGCGTATCTGGAAGAAAACGAAATCGATCTGAAGATCAAAGAAGGCGATGAAGTGGTCAGTGAAGAAGTGGAAAAAGGACGTATCGTGTCCCAGGACCCTGAGGCAGGCGATCCTATAAGAACGGGCAGTACGGTCACCGTCAACATCAGTAAAGGACTTGGAGACGGCAACGTTCCTAACCTGGTAGGAAAATCTGAGAGCGAGGCATCGGATCTTCTTGAAGCAGCGGGATTCACATTAGGCAGAGTATCCGAGGAAGCAAGCGATGAGGAAGAGGGAACCGTGCTCAGCCAGGATCCGGAAGCCGGATCGGAAGCAGAAAAGGGAACAGCCGTAAACATCGTTGTTAGCGATGGATCCAAGGCGGATGCAGTGATGCCGTTTATCGTAGGACGGACGGTGGGCGATGCACAGGCAGCGTTGAGCAACGCAGGTCTTACAATGGGCTCTATAAGCTATGAATACGACAGCACGTATGCTGAAGGCGAAGTAACATGGCAGCAGTATGACGCCAATGCCAGATTGACGCGAGGCACGTCGGTAAGAGTCAAAGTCAGCCGAGGTCCGCAGCCGACATCTTCGCCAACGACGCCAACAGAAAACGGAGACTAAAATGACCGGTTCAAAAGCATTAACCGGAGTAATTGTAAAAGGGATCGCCGGATTTTATTATGTAAAATCCGGCGATGCAGTCTATAGATGCAAAGCCAGGGGAATCTTCAAACAACGTGAGATCAAGCCGACTGTGGGAGATCAGGTAAAGATCCGGATCATTCCCGGCAACGACGACAGCCTGATAACAGACATCCTTCCCAGAAAGAACAGCTTTATAAGACCGTTTATCGCCAACGTGGATTGCTTCGCCATAGT
>JAUNBU010000259.1 GCA_030526925.1 Bacillota bacterium
TGAGAAGGGAGGTGATCGCATGATTACATATGATGCAATCAGTGCCTTGTGCACGCTAGGGTTGTTCGTAGTCGCAGTGGTTGCCTTATCGAAAGATAAGCATTAAGATATTGTGTCACTGACGCAAAATATCACGTCCCGCTCTAGAAAGCGACGTGATATTTGCGTCCATTTCGGAGCAACCGTTCACCGGCTTCTCTTCTTGCTTATAATATACAATTTTTGGATGTTGCTGTCAATCGTATATGATACTTTTTCAGAAAATTTTAGTCATCCATTTGATCTGCGGGCCTAGTGTAACAGGTGTCTTCTACTGATTAAAGGTACTCATGGTTTGACGCTTACGACGTTATCCTTGCTTGCGGCCCATCAAACCAATTCCAAAAAATCTTCCGGCGTAATAACGGACGCATCGCAGGCAGCGAATCCATCAACATCCCTTGTGACAATATAATCTACGCCACAATAAACGGCGCATGTATACTGCAATCCATCCTCCAAATCATCAAAAGTTTCATTGGTGAGGGTTGATTCTATTTTATTCTTGTCTATGCCTTCCACGTCGAACAGTTCACATAAATCCAGTATCAGTGTTCTCCGTTCTTCAACAGAATAGGCCTTTCGGAGAATATAAAAAATATTCGTAAGAGAATGTGCTGCAATATAACCTCGGACCTTACCTTCCTTGCAAAGTTTGATAATAGTTCTGGCCGAAACATGGAAAGGCTCGCGACAGGTAATGTAGTCAAGAAGAACATTCGTATCAACTAATATCTGCATGGTATCGTTCCTCTCTGTATTCCCGCAGTTCCTTTTCGTAGTCCAGATCGTCCAAAGGCTTTCGCAGTCGCTCTAAACTCCGAAATGCTGACTCTCTGTTTGCATTGTCGGTCTCCCGACCCAGTCCTGCGATGCTTTTTAAAAGCTGCACCACCAGGTCTGTCTGTTTTTCTGTTAGCTGCTCAATCAAAGCAACGGCTTCTTTTTTTGTCTCTGTCATAAGGCAACCCCTCCTTTGATTTTATTATACAGGATTCTTTTGATTGATGCCATATAAAATGTCAATGATTTTCTGGCTTGGCGGCCATAAATTTCAACCGGGTGGTCTGGGGCAATTGTATAACGGCAGTCCGAAGGCTTGTATATAGCCGGAGGAATATGGAAGACCAAGCATAAATGGATCATGCAAAAGGGACGCTTTTCGCAAAGCGTTTCTTTTTGTTTTTTGCAAAGGCGCGGGTGCTTTGTGTTATCTTGGCTGTGGTTTTCAGAGGGCAGATATGGTGGCGTTCCCAAAAAACAGGTTCCTGATGCGGATTTTGGGAAAACAGGTCTTTTTCATGGGGTTTGAAGTGTCTCATTCCCGAAATCGAAGGATTTTTTCTGATATTGGGAAGGCTTACGGATAATCGGGCTTGTTTCTCCTATGATTTCCCATTTCCGTCCCAATTTCCCTTCGGTTTTTTCAAATCTTGGGAATCCTTATGGTCTCAAGGGGTAAAATGTCTTGTTTTT
>JAUNBU010000260.1 GCA_030526925.1 Bacillota bacterium
TGCCATCCTGTACACCTGCTACTGCCTCATCGGCAGTTATTATTTTGTTTATCATCTTTAGCCTCCCTTCAAACGATAACGTATTGATATTTCAGATGTCCTGTTACGGACATCACTTTTGACTATGCCAGTCCGAACATACCGATTATGAGGAATCCGCCGCACACCACGATGCCCACGAAGAACAAGGTGATCAGACAGTATCCCATGATATCTCTGGCTGAGAGCCCTGCGATACCAAGCGCCGGTAATGCCCAGAACGGCTGGATCATGTTGGTCCACGCATCACCCCAGGCGATAGCCATACCCGTAAGTGACGGGCTCACGCCCAGCTCCATACCTGCCGGCATCATGATCGGACCCTGTACAGCCCACTGTCCGCCGCCGGACGGCACGAAGAAGTTTACGATACCTGCTGACAGGAATGTAAAGAGCGGGAAGGTCACGTCGTTGGAAATGGCAACGAAGCCTTCACTGATAACTCCTGCCAGGCTGGCGCCCGTCTCAGGATTGGCGCCTACCATCATGCCCATGATCCCTGCGTAGAACGGGAACTGGAGAATGATGCCGCCTGCGCCTTTCACCGCATGCCCGATGGCCATCACGTAATTGATCGGTCTGGCGTGAAATGCGATGCCCAGGATCAGGAAGATCAGGTTTACGATATTAAGGCTCAGGTTAAAGCCGTTATTCATAAAGTAATATACCAGATATACTACACCTATGGCTACGATGATGTAGGACAGGATCATGCTCTGCTCGATTTTTTCTGCCGGTGTTACAGGAGGCTTCAGTTGATCTTCCTCCTCCAAAAGCAAGGCAGGATCAACAGCGATAACATCGTCCGGAGACGGATGCATCCTCATGTTGATAAGCGGCAGGCAAATGAGAATGATCAAACAGATTACCAGGTTCCACGGCGAGAAGATAGTAGTTGCCGTAGAAACAGCTTCAGTCAGTGCGCCACCTGTGTTTGCCACAAATCCGTCTTCTCCCACAGCTCCCATGGAGAGAGGAATGGATCCGGAAACTCCGGCATGCCAGATAACGAACCCGGAATATGCTGATGCGATCAGCAGTCTGTAGTCGATGCCCTTTACCTGTCTGGCGATTTCCTTTGCCAGGATCGCACCTACAACCAGACCGAATCCCCAGTTGATCCAGCAGGCGATAATGGAAATCAGCGTCACAACGAAGATCCCCTGTGCCGGACTCTTGGCAATGGATGCGATCCTTACGATAGCTCTCTTGATCGGTCTTGCCGAAGCGAATGCGGTACCAAGTACCAGAACCAATGCCATCTGCATGGAGAACTCAAGCAAATTCCATACGCCGTCTCCCCAATGCTGCACCATCTGCATCGGACCTTGTGTCGTAGTCGGCATTGCCGCTACGAATACTACGATGGTCAGGATGATACAGAAAATAAATGGGTCAGGTAGGAATCTCTGTACCAACGCCACGCAGCCGTTAGATAGTTTCTTTAACATAATTGCTCCTC
>JAUNBU010000083.1 GCA_030526925.1 Bacillota bacterium
GACTATGTCAGCTTTGAAAGCGATTTTGACGATCTTTACAGCAAGGCCTACGAGGAAAACCTGATTTCCTTCGGAGGTGGCGTCGCAGCGAGAGAACCATACCCGCCTGACGAGATCGCCGCCATATTTGAGAAGATCATCACAGGCAGCAGGGAAAGGGCATACTTTTACACTCCGTACCAGGGTGACAGGACTCTGCGAAAGGAGATCGCAGAGTTTCTGGAGACCAAGGGCATCATCACGGGAGCGTCAAACATCCAGATGTTTTCGGAAAACAACCAGGCGCTGGACTTTCTCATGACTCTCATGCTTCCACCGGGAGACAAGGTGGTGACTCAGGAGATACTGTCACCTGACGTCTACAGGACCATCAGGATGGCAGGCGGGCAGATCGTCACCGTGCCTATGGATGAAAACGGTATGCTGTGCGACCACCTGGAGGCGCTTTTGCAAAAGGAAAAGCCTAAGTTCATCTACGTGGACTCCAGCTTCCAGAATCCTACGGGCGCGCTTTTGACCATAGAGCGGCGAAAGAAGCTGCTGGAGCTTTCCTATAAATACAGGATACCTATCATCGAGGAGGACGAAGGTTCGGAGCTTTACTACGGGGAAAAGGCTGTTCCCTCCATCAAGTCCATGGATACGGGCAGCAATGTCATCTATATGTATTCCTTTTCTCTGACCATGGTGCCGGGTCTGGGCATATCCTTCGTCATCGCAGACAAGGATGTGGTGACCCGTCTCAGCAGGATGATATCCATGCGTATCGTGACGCTGGACTGGGCGCCTCAAATGCTGATGCTGGAATATATGCGAGAAGGCATCTTCTTTCAGCGGCTGGAGACTTTCCGGACCGTGTGCAGGCAGAAGCGGGATCTGATGTATGAACAGCTTCTAGTTTTGGCGAAGGAATTTTCTATAGAATTCAGCAAGCCGGAGGGCGGCGTTTACTTCTGGGTCAGACTTCCTAAAGGGATGGATGCCAGGCAGCTGCTGAAGGAAGCTCAGAAGGAAGGGGTGGCGTTTATCCCGGGATACATCTTCTATCCCAAGAGCGCAGGCGGCAGGGATCACATCAGGCTCAACTACTCATATCCTACCGCAGAGCAGATAGAGGAGGGAATGCCCAAGCTTGGTAATGCCATGTCCAGACTACAGCAGAAAATTCAGATAAAATAAGTGAAAAAACGAAGAAATGGCTAAATGCCTTGACTGGCACATAAAAAAACAACAAAACTGGTACTTTAGTAAAAATTGCCGGTATAGTATTATTTCAGTAGGAAGTAAATTTTGGTTTTGATGAAATCAAAATTAAATGGATCATCAATAAAAATGTAAAGGAGAATATAAAAATGGCGGTTAATTTAAAAGGAAGAAGTTTCCTGACACTGATGGATTTCACACCGGAGGAGATCAGGTACATGCTGGACCTGGCACACGATCTTAAGGCGAAGAAGCGTGCAGGGATCCACAACGAGGTATTGAAGGGCAAGAACGTGGTACTGCTCTTTGAAAAGACTTCCACCAGAACCAGATGCGCCTTCGAGGTTGCGTGCCTGGACGAAGGAGCACACGTGACTTTCCTGGATTCCAAGAGCTCCCAGATGGGCAAGAAGGAAAGCCTGGAGGACACAGCGAAGGTGCTGGGAAGATTTTACGACGGTATCGAATACAGGGGCTACGAGCAGAGCGTGGTAGAGGAGCTTGCCAAGTACGCAGGAGTTCCAGTGTGGAACGGTCTGACCGACGTGGATCATCCTACTCAGATCCTTGCTGACCTGCTTACCATTGAAGAACACGTATCAAAGCCGCTTAACAAGGTGAAGGTGGTATTCTGCGGAGATATCAGAAACAACATGAGCTACGCCTGGATGTACGGCTGTGCCAAGCTGGGCATGCACTTTGTGGCATACGGACCGGAAGCGCTGGCTGATGAAATGGATAAGAGCATCATCGAGAAAGTCAACGCAGTCGCCAAGGAGACAGGTGCAAAGATCGAGATTTCCTCTACGCCTGACTGCCTGAAGGGCGCTGACGTTCTTTACACGGACGTATGGGCTTCCATGGGCGAAGAAGCGGAGATCCCTGAGAGAGTCAAGCTGCTGACGCCTTATAAAGTCACCATGGAAATGGTAGAGCAGACGGAAAACCCTGACGTGATCTTCCTCCACTGCCTGCCTTCTTTCCACGATTTCGAAACTACCATGGCAAAGACCCAGAAGGAAGAAGGCTATGATATCAGAGAAGTGACCGATGAAGTTTTCAGAAGCAGACATTCCAAGGTATTTGACGAAGCGGAAAACAGGATGCACACCATCAAGGCTGTCATCGTAGCGACCATCGCATGATGGAGCGGTCGATAAAAGCCTCAAAGCATCTGCCTGAGAGCAGAGCATCTGTCTGAGAAAGGAAAGGAGGGTTATGATGAAACCCGGAATCAACAATTACTCAGAGATAGGAAAGCTGAACAAAGTATTGCTTCACAGGATAGGAGGAGAGATCGAGGGACTGGTTCCCGACAATTTCGAACGTCTTCTCTTTGACGACATCCCTTATTTGAAGGTGGCACAGCAGGAACACGACAGGTTCGCCGACCTGCTGAAGGAAAACGGTGTAGAGGTCATCTACTATGTGGATGAAACGGTCAAGGCTTTAAAGGATAAGAAGATAAGAACGGAATTTGTAAAGAAGTTCATCGACGAGAGCAACATCTACTCCCAGGCGGTTAAAGACGCCCTGGAAGAGTATCTCCTGTCCATGGATGTAAAGGCTATGGTGGAAAAGGTCATTTCCGGTGTGAAGAAGAGCGAGCTTCCGGTCAAGTCCAACTCTTTGGCCGATTATATCGCATCGGGCTATCCGTACTACACGGATCCTATGCCTAACCTGTACTTTACAAGAGACCCTGGCGCCTGCGTAGGCAATGGCGTCAACATCCATCACATGAGCACGGTGGCAAGGAGAAGAGAAGCTTTGCTGCTCCAGTATATGTTCCGCTACAACAAGGAGTTCGCTCCCGAGGGGACCGAGATCTGGTACGACTACGACGACGCCTATTCCATGGAGGGCGGCGACGTGCTGGTCCTTTCCAAGGATATAGTAGCCATCGGGCTTTCCCAGAGAACTACGGTGGCAGGCATTGAGAGCATGGCGAGAAAGATACTGCGCCAGTCTTCCTTCAAGAAGATAATAGTCTTTGACATCCCTAAGTGCAGAGCTTTCATGCATCTTGATACGGTATTTACCATGGTGGATTACGACAAGTTCACCATCCACCCGGAAATCGAAGGACCGTTGCAGCTGTTTGAGATCACCCTTGATAAGGATGGCAACGCGCACTTTGACAGCATCCAGGACAGCCTGGAGAACATCCTGAAGGCGGAGCTTTCCCTGCCGGCAGTAGACCTGATCAGGTGCGGAGGAGACGACGCCCAGGCAGCCCAGAGGGAGCAGTGGAACGACGGCTCCAACACGCTGGCCATCGCGCCGGGAATTGTGGTGACCTACGAGAGGAACTACGTGACCAACGATCTTTTGGAAAAGAAGGGCATCAAGGTCCTGACCATCCCGAGCTCCGAGCTTTCCAGAGGAAGAGGCGGTCCTAGATGTATGAGCTGTCCTGTCAACAGAGACGATCTGTAGGTGGCAGACAGCTGGTGTGAAGAAAAAATGATTTTAAGGAGATTTGATTATGAGTGCTGAAAAGATAGTGATCGCACTGGGCGGCAACGCCCTCCAGTCGGGAAAGGGCCCGGCTACCGCTGAGGCACAGCTGGCGGTTGTGAAGAACACCTGTGAGCATATTGCCCAGATCAGCAGCATGGGCCATGAGATAGCAGTAGTCCACGGCAACGGTCCCCAGGTGGGGCGTATCGTCATGGCTACGGAAGCGGCTAAGGAAGTGACGCCGCCTATGCCATTTGATGTGTGTGGAGCCATGTCCCAGGGATACATCGGATACCACATCCAGCAGTGCCTGAAATATGCGCTGAACAAGGACAACAGGAATGTTCCCGTTGTCACGGTGGCTACCCAGATGATCGTGGATGAAAATGACCCTGCATTCCAGAACCCTACCAAGCCTATAGGTCCTTTTTACACGGAGGAAGAGGCAAAGGTGCTGGAAGCGGAAAAAGGTTATACCATGAGAGAGGATGCGGGCAGAGGCTACAGAAGAGTAGTGGCATCGCCGCTCCCTAAGAGGATCGTAGAGATCGAAGCGGTGAAGCAGCTTTGGGATCATTCCATCGTCATCACCTGCGGCGGCGGCGGGATTCCGGTGGTTGAGAAGCCTAACGGACATCTGGAAGGCGTTGCGGCGGTCATCGACAAGGATCACGCTGCAGAGCTGCTGGCGGAAAAGGTGGATGCAGACATCCTGATGATCTTGACCGAAGTGGAGAAGGTTTCCATAAACTTCAACAAGCCGAACCAGGAGGATCTTTCCAAGCTGACCTTGAGCGACGCAGCCAAATACGTGGAGGAGGGGCATTTCCCTGCGGGGAGCATGCTGCCGAAGGTGGAGGCTGCCATGCGGTTCGTCAGGACCTTCCCTAACAAGAAGGCAATCATCACCTCCCTGGACAAGGCGGTGGAAGCGCTGGAAGGAAAGACCGGGACAGTGATAACCTTTAACTGACCGGATGCGTTTGAGCCTGTCTCAAAGTGCAGCAAGGCTACTCAGACGTCAAGATGTCACACAGACGTCGAAACAGAAGAATAAATATAAAGGACGAAGAGACCGACGCTCTCATGTGCCGATGGCAGGGAGCGCCGGTCTTTTGTGCGCGACATTCAGGGCATTCGGAGCAGTATTCGCAGACCTGAAATAATTTACTTGCCTTAAATGGTAGATGATGATATTATCATAGGGTACAATTTTTTTCAGGAGACGACAAAAGTCTCAGAGAAAAGAAGGTAGCATATGGAGATAGAATTAAAGTATAAGGTGCCTACTGAAGAAGTAGCCGAAGCCATCTGGGAGAACGAGATGTTTGCCGATCTGGAGGAGCCCGATTCCAGAGAAGAGCTCTGCTTGGATGCCAGGTATTACGACACCGCAGGCTGCGATCTGGCGAAGAACGAAATCGCCTATCGCATAAGAAAAGAAGGTCAGCGTTGGGTGGCGGCTTTAAAATGGAAGGGCCGCAGCGAAGAAGGTCTTCATACGAGAGAAGAGATCAACGTGCCCGTCATGGGAGACATCCCGGATCCCATGGTGTTTTCCGAAAGCAAGATAGGCCGTGAGCTGCTGGAGATCCTGGGAGGCAGGGGACTCCGCTGTTTTCTGGAGACCAGATTCCACAGGAAGCGGTTCCGTATCGACACGGGGACAGGCCTCTTTGAGTTTTCCATAGATCAGGGAAAGATAATTACCGAGTACGGTGAGCTGCCCATCTCCGAGGCGGAGATCGAGCTGTTTTCCGGAGAGACGGAGGAACTTCGGCAATTGGGGGACAAGCTTCAGAAGGAGTTTGGCTTGGAGCCGGAGGATGCCAGCAAGTATGCCAGAGGCATCAATATGATACTTGAGAATAAGGACCGCAGTTAGCGGTCTTTTTTCATATGTACTTGGCGATCTCGGCGCGGCTTACTGCTCCCGTTTTCTCCATGATGGTGCGCATGGTCTGTTTGACGGCGCTGGTAGAAACGTGGAGCCGCTGGGATATCTGCTGGTTGGTCAGACCGTGGGCTGCCAGCTTCGCCACCTGGCGCTCGTTTGTGGTCAGGTCGCCGCAGACGGAGCGGTCAAGCACCTGGTTATGCAGAGCAGTCCAGCCCTCCATCAGCCTCTTGTTAAGCGCACGTACCTGGTTCAAAGCCGCCTTGTCTATAAGTTCTAACCGCTCATCCAGCAGGAAATCAAGACCGGAACGCTTTTCGGCAAGAGGCGCATACAGCCGGTCTGGAAGCGCCAGCTCAATGGCACGGTCGATATGCTCCGTCGCCAGGTCGTCCTCCCCAATGGTATGATAACCGGCGGCACACAGCAGGCACAGGTAGATCTCCGGCAGGATGGCGCCATCCGCTCTGGTCTGGGAAATCAATATCTCGCATATCTGCGGGAAGGTATGAAAGATATCGTGGGGTGACGGGGTTTCCGACCGTTTCCTGACTGCTTCATAGCAGACGGAAAAAAGATATTGGGCGTAGCAGTACCGCACGGCGGGATGGGAATCGGCAGGCAGTATATCAAAACGACCACGTTGGAACCATTCCGGAAACAAGGTGTGCTCGAAAATGCCGCTGCTTACGATGGCAACGCTCACCTCCGCCAGTTCACGCTGCTCTTCACCCGCATCCCGGGCCGACAGAATGTGATCCCTGGCATCCATCCATTGACTCATATCCCCGTTATACATGGAGCAGTAAGCTTCCATCATGCCTGCGCCGATGCGCACCGTCGGGTTGTCCGTAAGCTCCGGAAGATGCGCAGCTATACTGTACGCCCTGTCGATCTCTCCCCGGTGATATGCCAGCTGGGCGTCGAAGAGAGCGTGAGCCTCCGGATCGCCGGCAAGGGCAGCGAGAGATCTGTCGGCGCCGCCGGGAGTATCGTACAGATCTGTCATGATAAGATAAGGGCTTTGCCGTGGAAAGGGCACACCTTCGGTCTTCGTCCTTTTTTCTCTCGTCTTCTGTCTGTTGTCGGCGGGCCGCCGTGCCTCATCAGGTATCATCCATGCACGCCCCCAAAGCTGTGCGCCGGGTATGCGCCCTTCCTTGCACAGCCGCTGCACGCTGCGGACGCTCATATGCCATTTTTCGCCTGCCTGTTTTACCGTCATATATTCCATGTGTATGTCCTCATTTCTCCATAAAATATCTGCCTGTGTCCTATCATCCACCACATTATATGTCGCTTGAACGAAAAATGCAAGAGGGAGAGATTTCGTGACTTTCATCGGTTTTGTGGTTTCACTTTTGCCCATGGTTAAAGCCTGCAAAACCCGTAAAACAGGGGTTTTCGGCAGGTTACATCCGGGAGTTGAAATGCCCGCCGAGATGTAAAAAGAACGGCGTTCATTCTTAAAGAGGGTTGTTTTTTTGGTGAAAATTCTGTCCTTTTTTAGTCCTCTTGGGGCATACCAAAAAACTGAAAAATCCTTTATAATATAAGGAAGTGAACGGAAACGACAGAGATAATGAACTGAAACGGAGGATAAGCGATGAAGAAACGAACCGGCAGGATAATTGCGGTAGGATTGAGCATTGTAATGGTACTTTCTCTTACAGGCTACACAGCATCTTCGACGGGACATATACACGATGAAAGCTGCGGCTACAGTGAAGGAAGCCCATGCAGCCATGTGCAGGGGATACATGATGAAAGCTGCAGCAACAATAAGGACGGTTCCTGCAAGCATTTGCAGGGCCAGCATGATGAAGACTGCGGCTATAAGGAAGCGACGCCTTGCAATTACAAAGCAGCAGATGATACGCAGGATACCGTAAAGATACAGGAACAGGCAGGAGTATCGGACAATGCCAGAGTATTGACGAGAAATGCAGCTTCTAATGATATGGTTTTGACCCAAACCGATCCTTTTGCGAAAGCCAAAGTCTTGCTGGATAAAGCAGAGTGTCATGTTTCGATGACTACCGCTAACACGGCGGCAGATGTTGCAAAATGGCTGAAAGATACATGGCTGCCGGGTATCAACGGGCTGGATAAAGCTCTGCCTGCGGACACTAATTTGGAAATTGCATATTCGGAAGGTACTTTCAAAGCAGCAACGAGCGGCAAAAACGGAACTGATGGTGAAATGATTTTTTCTGTCGTTGTGCCTGGCAGTAACACGACAGATGAACCTCAATTCATCTGTGAAAATAAGAAATGTACCATCGTCGGACCTTTGGCACTCGAGACCACGGTAGATTATACGACGACCGTCAACGTAACTCATGAGGACGGCACTCCCTTGCCGACAAATGTATATATGACGGAGGATAGTCATGAAACGACTCTGGATGAAATCAGCAAGCTTTTGGAGGCAACAGGCGTGACGGTGGATGATCCGAATCGCATTGAGACTGAAAATATTTCAACCGATGACAGGAAATTCACGGTCAAGACCGATGATGGTACTCAGGATGTTTCCATAGGCGATATTGTAACCATCGAGGGAAACAAGTGTGTTGTTTCTTGCCTTTCTATTCGGGGTATGCGTGGGGAGACGGACTATGGCATTCATCCTGCTAAAGGTGATACGATACAAGAAATTGTTTTTTCAACTTTAGATGGCAAAGGTGACGCATATGCGTATGAAAATGTTAATAATGCTATGTCGTCGGGAAGTGTTGAAGCGTTACTTTTTCACCCTGAGGAAAAGAGCGTGGTGATAAACGGCGCCACCTGGTACGAGAATGGATATGTGCATTTGAATGGTGTTGGCCAGGTGCATTATATCTATGACGCAGACAACAATGCTGCCGGATACTATATCAAGGA
>JAUNBU010000084.1 GCA_030526925.1 Bacillota bacterium
CAACACGATTCGCGTTCTTTTACGACTCTACCTCAACTATTTCGGGAGCGTCGTCTTCTGCTGCTTCGGTTTCGACAAATTCAATGAGCTCTTCGCCTTCTTCATCGTCAAAATCCTCATCATCCGGTTCCTCTGAGTCCAGCTGAACGATTTCTTCCTCAATCTGGGAAACCACTTCTTCTATGCCCTCTTCTTCCTCAGCTTCGGCTTCCAGCTCCATCTCACGCTGCATCTCTCTGTAGGCCTCGATCAACGCCGTGTTCACGCCGTAATCCAGATCGATGGATCTGTATTTCTTCATACCGGTCCCGGCAGGGATCAGCTTACCGATGATAACATTCTCCTTCAGGCCCTGGAGAGTATCGTTCTTACCCTTGATGGCCGCATCTGTCAAAACTCTGGTCGTTTCCTGGAAGGATGCTGCCGAAAGGAAAGAGTTGGTCGCCAGGGATGCCTTGGTTATTCCCAGGAGCAGTCTTTCGGCGTCTGCAGGCTTGCCGCCTTGTGCCAGAGCCGCTTCATTGGCTTCTTCGATCTCTACCTTGCTGTACTGACCGCCCGGCAGAAGTCCCGTGTCTCCCGGATCGCTGACTTTCATCTTGGAAAGCATCTGTCCGACGATCACCTCGATATGCTTATCGTTGATGTCTACACCCTGCTGCTTATATACGCGCTGTACTTCCTTCAGCAGATACTGGTAAACACCCTCGACGCCGTTGAGCCTTAAAATGTCCTTAGGATCAAGAGGTCCTCTGGTGATGTTATCGCCGGCTAAAATATATTCTCCCTCGGTGACGCAGATACGTGCGCCGTAAGGCACTTCGTATACCTTTTCCTCTTCGCCCCGGACCTTGACCTCCGTCTTATTGTCTCCCGTAGGCTCTATGGAAACCACGGTGCCGTCGGCTTCGCAGATAACTGCAAGACCCTTAGGCTTTCTGGCTTCAAAGAGCTCCTCGACTCTCGGCAGACCGTGAGTGATGTCCGAACCTGCAACGCCTCCCGTATGGAAAGTTCTCATGGTCAGCTGTGTACCCGGCTCACCTATGGACTGGGCTGCCGTGATCCCGACAGCTTCGCCGATGTTGACGCTTTCGCCTGTAGCCAGGTTTCTGCCGTAGCACTTGGCGCAGACGCCTGACTTGCTGTGGCAGGTCATTACGGATCTGATGGCAACGGATTCGATACCCGCTGCTTCGATGGCTTCGGCGGCTTCCTCGCTTATCTCGCAATCCTGTTCAACCAGGATCTCTCCCGTTTCAGGATGGGCGATATCCAAAAGCGCCGTTCTGCCCACGATACGATCCTTCAGCTTCTCAATGACTTCCTTGCCGTCCGTAAATGCCTTTACTTCGATACCTTCATCTGTACCGCAGTCGTCTTCCCGAACGATCACGTTATGGGAAACGTCTACAAGTCTTCTGGTCAGGTACCCCGAGTCGGCGGTTCTCAGCGCCGTATCGGCAAGACCCTTTCTGGCTCCGTTGGTGGAAATAAAGTATTCCAGTACGGAAAGTCCTTCTCGGAAGTTTGCCTTGATTGGAATTTCTATGGTTTTACCGGTGGCGTTGGCCATGAGACCACGCATACCACCGATCTGTCTTATCTGGTTCTTGCTTCCTCTGGCTCCGGAATGTGCCATGATGTACAGATTGTTGAGGGTATCAAGTGAATCCATCAGCGCATCCGCCACATCATCGGTTGTCTTATTCCAGATTTCGATTACCTGTTCGTATCGTTCCTTATCGGAAACAAGACCTCTCCTGTATGCCTTCTCGTACTGGTCTACCATCTTCTCGGATTCGTCGATGATCTCCTGTTTCTTCTCAGGGATCTCCATGTCGGAAATACTGATGGTGATGGCTGCAATGGTGGAATAATGGAAGCCCATATCCTTTATTGCGTCCAGCATGATTGCTGTTTCCGTATTGCCGTGGATCCTGTAGCATCTGTCGATGATCTGACCCAGCTTCTTCTTATCGCAGAGGAAATCAACCTCCAGGGAATACGGATCTGCGATCCTGTCTTCCACATAGCCCAGATCCTGCGGGATCTGTTGATTGAATATGAATCTTCCTACCGTCGATTCTACCAGCTTGCCTCTCTTATCGTATTCGTCGGCGTACATCCTCACCTTGACTCTGGCGTGGAGCCCCACCGTACCGTTCTGATATGCCATGAGCATTTCGGAAATGTCGGTGAAGACTTTGCCGTCGCCTCTCTCTGCGGCTGAAGTACGCTTTCCTTCTTCCTGTCCCGGATGGGTCAGGTAGTAGCTTCCCAGGATCATATCCTGAGTCGGCGTGGTGATAGGAGAGCCGTCCTTCGGCGCCAGAATGTTGTTCACGGAAAGCATGAGGAACCTTGCCTCTGCCTGTGCCTCCACGGAAAGAGGTACGTGTACTGCCATCTGGTCTCCGTCAAAGTCGGCGTTGAATGCCGTACATGCCAGTGGATGCAGCTTGATAGCCTTACCCTCTACCAGAACAGGCTCAAATGCCTGGATCCCCAATCTATGCAGGGTCGGTGCACGGTTCAGCATGACAGGATGTTCCTTGATAACGCCTTCCAGTACATCCCAAACCTCCGGCCTTACCTTTTCCACCATTCGCTTGGCGCTCTTGATGTTGTGGGCATTGCCGTTTTCTACTAGTTTTTTCATTATAAATGGCTTGAACAGCTCCAGCGCCATCTTCTTAGGAAGCCCGCACTGGTAAAACTTCAGCTCCGGTCCGACTACGATTACGGAACGTCCCGAGTAGTCTACTCGTTTGCCCAGCAGGTTCTGTCGGAACCTACCCTGCTTACCCTTAAGCATATCGGACAAGGATTTCAAAGGTCTTGATCCCGGTCCCGTTACAGGTCTGCCTCTTCTGCCGTTATCGATCAATGCATCTACCGCTTCCTGGAGCATTCTCTTCTCGTTTCTGACGATTATGTCAGGTGCGCCCAGCTCAAGCAGTCTGTTGAGTCTGTTGTTTCTGTTGATGACCCTTCTGTAAAGGTCATTCAGGTCGGATGTGGCAAATCTGCCACCGTCCAGCTGTACCATCGGTCTGAGATCAGGAGGGATCACCGGGATCACTTCAAGCACCATCCACTCCGGTCTGTTCCCCGAGGTGCGGAGCGCTTCGATGACTTCCAGTCTTCTCACTATCCTGACCTTCTTCTGTCCTGTGGCTTTCTTCAGCTTATCTCTCAGATCCTGGGACAGTTCATCCAGGTCGATATGAGCCAGCAGCTCGCGTACTGCCTCAGCGCCCATGCCTGCCTTGAACTTGTTTTCAGGATTATCCTTAGCTTCTCTGTATTGGTTTTCTGTCAGTATTTCCTTGTATGCGAATTCCGTATTGCCCGGATCCGTTACTATGAAGTTAGCAAAGTAAAGAATCTTTTCCAGGCTTCTGGGCGAAATGTCCAGCACAAGACCCATTCTGGATGGGATCCCCTTGAAGTACCAGATATGAGAAACGGGAGACGCTAATTTAATGTGCCCCATCCTCTCTCTTCGCACCTTGGCCTTGGTAACCTCAACGCCGCACTTATCGCAGACGATCCCCTTGTATCTTATCCTCTTGTACTTACCGCAATGACATTCCCAGTCCTTGGTGGGTCCGAAGATCCTCTCACAGAAGAGACCGTCTTTTTCCGGCTTCAGTGTTCTGTAGTTGATGGTTTCGGGTTTCGTAACCTCTCCATGGGACCAGCTCATGATCTTATTGGTGGATGCCAGCCCTATCTGCAGGGATTCGAAATTATTTAACTCATAATTGTTGTTATCATTCATTGGCTACTTTTCCCCTTTCCTATTCTTCTGTAACAGGCTCTTGGTCTATAACTTCATCGTCCACAACGTCCGGCTCATCTTCCGGATCTTCCGGGAAATCGTCCTCATCGTCTTCATCGTCTTCGAGGATGACCAGCTCTTCTTCATCGTCTATCTCTTCAATGTCACCGCCGCCTTCGATTTCAAGCCCGACTATATCTTCGATTGCCGGAATGTCCTCTATCTCGCTGGTTTCTTTGATTTCGATTTCTTCGTTATCTTCCGTAAGAACCTTTACATCCAGGCACAGGCTCTGCATTTCTTTGATGAGAACCTTGAAGGATTCAGGAATGCCCGGCTCAGGTATATTCTCGCCCTTTACGATGGCTTCATAGGTCTTGACACGCCCTACGATATCATCCGACTTGACGGTCAGGATCTCCTGAAGCGTATAGGCTGCGCCGTATGCCTCCAGCGCCCAAACTTCCATTTCTCCGAAACGCTGTCCGCCAAACTGAGCCTTACCGCCCAGCGGCTGCTGTGTCACCAGTGAGTACGGGCCCGTACTTCTGGCGTGGATCTTATCGTCTACCAGGTGATGCAGCTTCAGCATATACATATAGCCCACCGTAACAGGGTTGTCGAAGTACTCTCCCGTCCTGCCGTCTCTCAGACGAAGCTTACCGCTTTCGTCATAGCCATTTTCTTTCAGAAGCTGTATGATATCCTTTTCGTTGGCGCCGTCAAATACCGGCGTGGCAATGTACCAGTCGTTGTTTTTGGATGCAAGCCCCAGATGCACTTCCAGCACCTGCCCTACGTTCATTCGTGATGGTACGCCCAGCGGATTGAGCATTACCTGCAGTGGCTGTCCATTTTCCAGGAACGGCATATCTTCTTCAGGCAGTATCCTGGAAATAACGCCCTTGTTACCGTGTCTTCCTGCCATCTTGTCGCCGACGCTGATCTTTCTCTTGGTGGCGATGTAGCACCTTACCAGCTTGTTGACGCCGGGAGGCAGCTCGTCGCCGTTTTCTCTGGAAAATATCTTCACGTCAACGACGATCCCTGTCTCTCCGTGAGGGACTCTAAGAGACGTGTCTCGCACTTCCCTCGCCTTCTCGCCGAAGATGGCACGCAGCAGTCGTTCTTCCGCCGTCAGCTCCGTCTCGCCCTTTGGCGTGACCTTTCCGACCAGGATATCGGAGGAATTTACTTCCGCACCCTTGCGGATGATACCCTCCTCGTCCAGATCCTTCAGCGCATCTTCTCCCACGTTAGGGATGTCTCTGGTGATCTCTTCAGGACCCAGCTTGGTGTCTCTGGCTTCTGATTCGTATTTTTCTATATGGATAGACGTAAGGACGTCTTCCATGATCAATTTCTCATTCAGGACGATAGCGTCCTCGTAGTTGTAGCCTTCCCAGGTCATAAACCCGATGAGCAGGTTTTTGCCCAACGCTACTTCGCCGTTTTCTGTGGAAGGACCATCGGCGATCACTTCGCCCTTGTCCACATGCTCACCGCTGCAGACGATAGGTCGCTGGTTGATGCAGGTCCCCTGATTGGAACGCTTGAACTTAAGAAGGTTGTATTCGTCCTTGCCTTCGCCGTCGTCGCGGAGGACCACGATCTTATCCGCATCGACGAAATCCACGGTTCCCGCATGTCTGGCAATAAGCACTACTCCGGAATCCTTGGCAGCCTTGTGCTCCATTCCCGTTCCGACGATCGGTGCCTCAGTGACCATAAGCGGCACTGCCTGCCTCTGCATGTTGGAGCCCATCAAGGCTCTGTTGGCGTCGTCGTTTTCCAGGAACGGTATCATGGCAGTAGCAACGGACACTACCTGCTTAGGCGATACGTCCATGTAGTCTACTGCTTCTCGCGGCACCAGGTCGATGTCTCCGCCTTTACCTCTGGCAGAAACCTTCATGTTTACGAAGTGTCCCTCCGAATCCAGCGGTTCGTTGGCCTGTGCTACTATCTTGTCTTCCTCATCGTCAGCCGTCAGGTAATGGATTTCTTCCGTAACTCTGCCGTTTTCTTTATCAACTACTCTGTACGGAGTCTCGATGAATCCGTACTGGTTGATGATACCATAAGTGGTCAGCGAGCCGATCAGCCCGATGTTAGGACCTTCAGGCGTCTCGATAGGGCACATTCTGCCATAGTGAGAATGATGTACGTCACGCACTTCAAATCCGGCTCTTTCCCTGGAAAGTCCTCCCGGTCCCAAGGCAGAAAGCCTTCTCTTATGGGTAAGCTCTGCCAGAGGATTGGTCTGGTCCATGAACTGGGACAGCTGGGAGCTTCCGAAGAACTCCTTGATGGCTGCCGTAACAGGTCTGATGTTCATCAGTCCCTGCGGCGTTACTTCTGCGATATCCTGGGTGGTCATTCGTTCCTTGATGGTTCTCTCCATTCTGGAAAGCCCGATCCTGATCTGGTTCTGGAGCAGTTCTCCTACCGTTCTCAGTCTTCTGTTGCCCAGGTGGTCGATATCGTCTATATTCCCGATGCCGTAGTTCAGGTTCAGCAGATAGCTGACAGATGCGATCACATCAGCCACCAGGATATGCTTCGGGGAAAGCTCAGTCTTGCGCATCACGAGAGCTTCCTTGACAGCGTCTTCTCCTTCGTTCTCCTTCAATATCTCCATCAGCACGGGATAATAGACCTTATCTGCTATCTTAAGGTCTGAAATGTCGAATTCAATATAGTTTTTGATATCTACGAACTGGTTTCCGATGACCTTGGTGGTCTGCGTCTCATCCACAGGGCTTTGTGCCATGATGAACTCAACTCCGGCATTCTCGATCTGCCTTGCCAGCTCCTTATCTATCTTCTGGTTCTTCTCCGCCAGGATCTCTCCCGTATTAGGGTCGATGATGTCCTCTGCCGTCACCACCCCCGCGATACGGTTAAAAAGGCCTAGCTTTTTGTTGTATTTATATCTTCCGACTTTTGCCAAATCATAACGCTTCGGATCGAAGAACATGGAATTGAAAAGGGACTGAGCGCTGTCCACCGTCGGCGGTTCACCGGGTCTCAGCTTCTTATAGATTTCCTTGAGTCCCTCTTCATAGTTGGTGGTGGTGTCCTTTTCCAGGGTCTTCAGAAGTCTCGGTTCCTCTCCGAACAGATCGATGATCTCCTGGTTGCTGCCGATGCCAAGGGCTCTCAGCAATGTGGTGACCGGCTGCTTCCTCGTTCTGTCTACTCTGACTGAGATTATCTCATTGGAGTCGGTCTCGTATTCCAACCATGCGCCCCTGTTTGGGATCACCGTGGTAAAAAACAGGTTCTTGCCGGATTTGTCTATTTCTCTATCGTAATAAGGTCCCGGGGAACGGACTAGCTGGGTAACAACGACTCTCTCTGCACCGTTGTAGATAAAGGTACCCTTCTCGGTCATCAAAGGGAAATCCCCCATGAAAACTTCCTGTTCCTTTACCTCTCCTGTCTCCTTGTTCACCAGTCTGACTTTTACTTTCAAAGGCGCTGCATAGGTAACGTCTCTCTCCTTACACTCCTCCTGCTCATACTTGGGAGGGTCTGTGAGGGAGTAGTCGATGAATTCGAGGACCAGATTATCTGCATAATCTTTGATGGGTGAAATGTCCTCAAAAACTTCACGAAGACCTTCCCTGACAAACCAATCATATGAATCGGTCTGTATCTGAATCAAGTTGGGCATCTCTGCCACTTCGTTGATTTTGGAGAAGGTCATGCGTTCTTTTCTACCTAATTTTATCGGATTTGGCATAGTCATCACTCCTTATATATTTAACAAATTACATTTGCAGGGCAGTTTATTATGATACCACAGCCTTGTCAAATCGTCAAGCATAATTTGGTATTTCTTGAAATTTTTTTGAAAAACAAAACCAAACACAACCAAACACAAAACCTGCATCGGTTAAAATGCAGGTTTTATTGTTTAAATGTTCCATGTCCAGTGTTCGGTTCCGGTCAACTATTTCAACTCTACAGTTGCGCCAACTTCTTCCAGCTGTGCCTTGAATGCATCTGCTTCGCCCTTTTCGCAGTCTTCCTTCACGTTTGAAGGTGCTCCGTCTACCAGCTCCTTGGCTTCCTTCAGTCCCAGACCGGTGATCTCTCTTACAGCCTTGATGACCTTGATCTTCTCAGCGCCTACTTCCTTCAGAACTACTGTGAATTCAGTCTGTTCTTCGCCGCCGCCTGCTGCTCCTGCTGCACCGTCTGCTGCAACAACAACGCCTGCTGCTGCGGATACGCCAAATTCTTCTTCACAAGCCTTAACCAGCTCGTTCAACTCTAAAACGGACATCTCTTTTATCGCTTCGATAATTTGATCTTTATTCATTTTCTTTTCTCCTTTATAAATTTTAAATTCTCAAATAACTTTTTTTAAGCCGCTATTCGGCTTCCTTCTGCTCTGCGATCTGTCCAACCACTCTTGCAAAATTGGCAATCGGGGACTGGATGCTTCCCATGAACTTGGAGATGAGGACATCTCTTGACGGGATGGAAGCGATCTGCTGGATGCTTTCCTTGTCGCAGTATTCTCCTTCGACGAAGCCGCCCTTGAACTCCATCTTCTTATATTCTTTGATCGCGTCGTTCAACACTCTTGCCGGTGCCGTAGCATCGCTGTAGCTGAATGCGAATCCGCTCGGTCCTGCCAGTATCTCTC
>JAUNBU010000085.1 GCA_030526925.1 Bacillota bacterium
TTGAAAAAGAGCCCGTCGCAGGTGGCACAGTAGGACACGCCCTTTCCGAGAAATTCATCTTCCCTTTCAAGACCCAGCTTTCGACTCTCCGTGCCGGTGGCAATGATGATGCTTTTGCCAACATAAACATCTTTAAGGCAAAGGGCACGCCAATATTTTTTTTGCCCTTTTCCCGTATCGCCGCTTTCCCGACTGGACAAAGGTGCAGATTCAAGTCCCGTCACTTCGTCGGAAACGTGCTCAATGCCGAAACGATCCAGCTGTTCCTGAAGGCTTCCTGCGAAATCATATCCGGTGGCGGAAGCCAGACCGGGATAATTTTCTATCTCCGAGGTGGAGATGATCTGTCCCCCAAGAAAGGACTTTTCTATGACCAGTACGGAGCGCCCTGCCCGGTGTCCGTAGATGGCGGCGGTCATCCCTGCGGTACCGCCTCCTATGATGATTATGTCGTAAATTTTACTCATAAAAATAATTTGTGACATTGAGCGAAAAATATACCGGATTTTTTGCATAAATTTTTCATAAAGAAGAAATAAAAAAACGCTAAAAAATGAGACAAGATTGTTATAAAAAAAGAGATAAGTTTGCTGAAAATCGGTGTTTGAGAATCCACGGGCAAAGAAATCCCCAAAAAACGGCAGAAGCACTGGAATCTCAAGAGTTATCAGATTATTTCGTATATTAGTTTTGACTTGATTATAACCTATATATATAGCTATAATAGGCTTAAGTATTTATTTCATCAGTTGTATTTATTATTAGGAGGATTAAATGGGCACTATTCTTTTTCTTATCTTTTTCCCGATCATCATTGCCTTTATTCTTTTAGTAAGCAAAGAGGACAAGGTCAGGGACGGAGTGGTAAAAATCGCAGCAGCTGCCATTGCGATCGCTTCTGTCGTTGTGGCTGTCCAGTTTTTCTCTTCCGGAGAAAAGTACTTCTCGTTTGATGGCGAAATCGTAAGCTACGTCATGATGGCCATCGAAGTGCTGCTGGCTGGGTATATCGTGTACACCAGTTGGAAGCATAAGAAGTATCTGGTAATTCTTTTTGCTGTCGCCCAGACATGTCTCATGGTCTGGTTCGAGTTTACTAGAGGACATGGCATTGAAGTCGAGCACAACATGTACATCGACAGACTTTCCATAATCATGATTTTGATTATTGGGATCATCGGAAGTCTGATCTGCGTCTATGCGCTGGGATACATGAAGGATTTCCAGCATCATCACGCCGATCAGAAGGACAGAAGACCGTGGTTCTTCTTCGTTATGTTCATATTCCTGGCAGCAATGGTAGGTCTTGTAACGGCCAACAATATGATATGGATGTATTTCTTCTGGGAGATCACCAGCTTGTCATCCTTCTTCCTCATCGGATACACCAAGACGGGAGAAGCGACCAACAACGCATTCAGAGCATTGGTCATGAACCTGGCAGGCGGTCTTGGTTTCGCTATAGGTATCGTAGTCTTAGGTACGGTGTTCGGAACTATCGAGCTGAGCACCATGCTGCTGGCAGGCTCCGTTTACGGAGAGCTGGTCGCCATACCTGCAGCCTTCTTCGCATTTGCGGGGATCACCAAGGCGGCACAGATGCCGTTTAACAGCTGGCTCCTTGGGGCTATGGTAGCGCCGACTCCTACATCCGCATTGCTTCACTCTTCCACCATGGTAAAGGCAGGAGTATTTTTGATCATAAAACTGGCTCCGGTTCTGGGCATGGGCAACTTCGCCGGGATAATGACCATGATGGTCGGAGGGATCACCTTCCTGATGGCGACTTTCGCTGCCGTTTCACAGAGCAATGCCAAGAGAGTACTGGCATACTCAACTATAGCCAATCTGGGGCTGATCGTTACCTGCGGAGGCATCGGAACTGCGGCTGCCGTATGGGCAGGCGTAATGCTGATAATCTTCCATGCTGTGACTAAATCGCTACTGTTCCTCTGCGTGGGAACTGCAGAGCACAACATCGGCAGCAGAGATATCGAAGACATGGATGGCCTCTTTGAAAGGATGCCGCGGCTGGCTGCCTTCATGATGATAGGTATTGCAGGAATGTTCCTGGCGCCGTTCGGCATGCTGATTTCCAAGTGGGCGGCAATGACCGCATTCGTGGATTCAGGCAATATTATTCTGGTAGGTATAATATGCTTCGGAAGCGCCGTGACAGCATTCTACTGGATCAAGTGGATGGGCAAGCTCTCCGCTATAGTTGCAGGCGAGGAAAATATCCAAAAGAATGTACACAAGGAAGAGTGGTTCGTACAGGGCACGCTGGTAGTACTCACCATCGGCGTCTGTCTCATATTCCCGCTTATTTCCATGTACATGCTGGTGCCTTACCTTGAGGGCGTATTTGGCGGACTGTCAGCCATGATCCTTTCGGCGGACAATATGATCATCATGGTAGTAATGGTAGCTGCCATCGTACTGCTTACAGGTCTTTTCTTCGGAAAGTCCAAGAAAAAAGTGGTACCTATATATCTCTCCGGCGTCAACGAGGGAGACAACAGGACATTCTACGGACCGATGGGACAGGATGTTCAGTTCTCCTTGAGAAACTGGCATATGGAGCAGTACTTCGGTGAGAAGAAGATGAATCTGATCGGCGGAGTATTGACAACGATAATGATCATAGTAGGTCTCGGCTTCATGATCGGAACTCTTGTGAATCTGTTGGGAGGTGTCTTATAATGATTGTTAAAATGATAATATTCATCGTTGCATATCTGATACTGGCACCGATCCTGGGAGGACTCCTGGCAGGGCTGGACAGAAAGGTGTCCGCCAGAATGCAGGGGAGAGTAGGACCTTCGATATTACAGCCTTTTTACGATGTGTTCAAGCTCTTTGAAAAAGAATCCGTAACCCCGACGAGAGTACAGGATTTTTACGTTTTGATTTTCGTACTGTTCGTCATCGCATCGGGAGTGATCTTCTTTGCAGGCGGAGATTTGCTGCTTCTGATCTTCGTGTTGACACTGGCGAGCGCTTTCCTGATAGTAGCGGCCTATTCATCCAACTCTCCTTATGCGGAGATCGGTGCGGAGCGTGAACTGCTTCAGATGATGGCTTACGAGCCGATGGTGCTGATCACGGCAATCGGATTTTATATGTACTGCGGCAGCTTCGCCGTAAGGGACATCGTTGTGGGAAGCTCCATGCCGTTCTTCCCGCTCATCGGTATTTTCCTGGGCTTTGCGTTTATTCTGACCATCAAGTTCAGAAAATCACCGTTTGACTTGAGTATGTCACATCACGGACATCAGGAGCTGGTAAAAGGTCTGACTACGGAGTTTTCCGGAAAGACCCTGGGTCTGATCGAGATCTCCCACTGGTATGAGAATATATTCCTGTTGGGATTCATATTCCTGTTCTTCGCCAACGGAACATGGTGGGGTTATCTCATCGGAGTTGTAGTGTGTATTGCTACATACTTCTTTGAGGTCCTCATTGACAACAGCTTCGCGAGAATGAAGTGGCAGTTTGCATTTAAATCATCCTGGATCGTTGCACTTGTTCTGGGTATGATAAACATATTCGTATTGTATTTGATTGTTTAAGGAGGTGTGGAAATGTCATATATAGCAAAATCACCATGGGTCGTTCACTATGACGGGTCCAGCTGTAACGGTTGTGATATAGAAGTTCTGGCATGTCTTACACCGATGTACGATGTGGAACGATTCGGTATCATCAACACAGGCAACCCGAAGCATGCGGACGTTTTCCTGGTTACCGGATCCGTTAATGAACAGAACAAGGACGTTGTAAAGCAGATATACGAACAGATGCCGGAGCCGAAGGTAGTAGTGGCAGTAGGAATATGTGCCTGCTCTGCCGGAATTTTCCGGGAGTGCTATAACATCATGGGCGGTGTTGACACCGTTATTCCGGTGGATGTGTATGTACCGGGATGTGCGGCAAGACCTGAAGCCATCATTGACGGAGTTGTCAAGGGACTGGCAGTGCTCCAGGAAAAACGGGACAACATGGTCAAGGCAGTAGAAGACGAATCGGTTGAACCGATCGAAGAAGAGAATCAGGATGCCGCAGAAGCCGGAGAAGCTGAAGAGAAGAAAGAAGAAGCCGAGGAAGAAGGAGGGAAACAGAAATGAGTGAAAGAGTAGACAACAAACAGAACTTCACCCCTGTAAGCGTTTCCCGACTCTTGACGGAGGTCAGGGATCTGAAGGCAGACGGATATAGATTTTGTCAGGCGTGTGCCACAATGATGGGTGACAAGGTAGAGATCCTGTATTCATTTGATAAAGGGCACCAGCTTAAAAACCTGAGATTGACCATTTCGCAGAAGGAAGAGGTCGAGAGCATTACCGGCGAGTTTTGGCCGGCGTTCATCTATGAAAACGAGATGCACGACCTGTTCGGCGTGAAATTCAATCACATGGCTTTGGACTATCAGGGCAATTTCTTCAAGGTTGCCGAGCCGACTCCATGGAACACGGAAAAAGAAGGAAAGGAAGGTAAGTGATATGGGAAAGAAAACGATAATTCCTTTCGGACCACAGCATCCTGTACTTCCTGAGCCGGTCCACCTCGATCTGGTGATTGAAGACGAAACAGTTTTGGAAGCCATCCCTTCTATAGGATTTATCCATAGAGGACTGGAAAAGCTGGTGGAAACGAAAGACTATACACAGATGGTATATGTAATAGAGCGTATTTGCGGGATCTGCAGCTTCGGACACGGATGGGGCTACTGCGCAGCCGTGGAAGGCGCTATGAACGTGGAGATCCCCAAGAGAGCCGAATATCTGAGAACTATTTTGCATGAGCTCTCAAGACTTCACAGTCATTTGCTGTGGCTGGGGCTTCTGGCTGATGCGTTCGGATTCGAAAGCCTCTTCCAGCATTGCTGGAGAGTCAGGGAGACGATCCTGGACATCCTGGAAAAGACCACAGGCGGCAGAGTTATTTTTTCCATCTGCCAGGTAGGGGGGATGAGGAAGGACATAGACGATAAGACGCTTAAAGACATCGTTGCTATCCTCAACGGCATCAAAGCCGAGATCAAGGAACTGACCGATGTATTCCTGGAAGACGATTCTGTGAAAAACAGAATGTGCGGTGTAGGCGTGCTCTCCAAGGAGGATGCAGAGGAACTGTGTGCCGTAGGACCGGTGGCAAGAGGCTCCGGAGTCGTACAGGATCTCAGAATGACCAACGATCACGGCGTTTACGGAGAGCTGGATTTCGAACCTATGATCGAAGAGGCAGGCGACTGCTATGCCAGATGCAAGGTGAGGATCAGAGAGGTCTTCCAGTCCATCGAGCTGATCGAAAAGGCTGTAGACAAGATCCCGGCAGGAGACGTAAGCGTTGAAGTCAAGGGAAATGTTGATGGCGAATTTGCCACCAGGATCGAGCAGCCGAGAGGTGAGGCATTTTACTATGCCAAGGGCGCCGATTCCAAATTCCTCAAGAGAATGCGAGTAAGGACACCGACCAACATGAATATACCTGCATTAGTTAAAACTTTACAGGGCTGTGATCTGGCAGATGTACCGATCCTGGTGCTGACCATAGACCCTTGCATCAGTTGTACGGAAAGGTAGGTGAGAGTGATGGGAACTTTTAAAATTGCCAAGACAGTAGTCAAAAGCCTGTTCAGGAAACCGGCAACCCTCATGTACCCTGTAGTACCGAGAGAATGGGAAGAACGTACGAGGGGCAGTATCGGCATCGAAGTGGAGAAGTGTATCCTTTGTGGGATCTGTGCCAGAAGATGTCCGACGGCAGCCATCGACGTGGATAGAAAAGGTGGAACCTGGGAGATACATAGGATGCAGTGCATCCAGTGCGGAGCCTGCGTAGAGGCATGTCCTAAGGACTGCCTGCTGATGGAGAACCAGTACACGGAACCGGAGGCAGAAAAGGTGATCGACTCCTTTGAAGTAGTTCTTGAGAAGACCGACACCAAGGGCCTTTCCACTACTATTGAAGGATCGCTTACCTGTGATAAGGACGAATGCGTTTACTGCGGACTCTGCGTTAAGACGTGTCCGTGCGAAGCGCTGATCGTAGACAGAAAAGAAAAGAAATGGGAAGTTGACGAGGAAGCCTGCGTTAAGTGCGGAGCTTGCGTAGAGAAATGTCCGAAGAAGTGCCTTTCCCTGGGTGAGGAAGCTGCGGAAGAAGCTACCAAGGCGGAAAAACCTAAGAAGGATAAGAAGGCGGCGAAAGCCGATAAGACCGAGAAAAAAGAAAAGGCGGCGAAGAAACCGGCAGCAGCGGACGGAGAGGGCGAAGTGCTCCTGTGCAATACGGAAGAATGTATCTTCTGCGGTCTGTGCGTCAAGAATTGTCCGTGCGAAGCTCTGGTCGTAGACAGGAAAGAAAAGAAATGGGAAGTTGATATAGAGGCCTGCGCTAAGTGCGGAGCTTGTATGGAAAACTGCCCGAAGAGCTGCCTCAGCTTCGGAGCGCCTGATGGCAAGCCTGAGCTGAAAGATAAGAAGCCTGCCAAGAAAACCGCTAAAAAATCCAAAGAGAAGAGCTTCCCTCAGCTGGATGAAGAAAAATGCATCTACTGCGGAGCTTGCGAGAACGCCTGTCCTTGTGAGGCGATTTCCGCAGAAATGGATGACTGGACCCTTGATAAGGAAAAGTGTGTATCATGCGGAGTATGTATAGACGCTTGCCCTGCGGAAGCCCTTAAAATGTAATGAGAGACCGTGCAGCCGGAAATTACCTCCGGCTGCATGATTTTTGCAGATTTTACGGCGAATAATGAAAAAGAATTCTTGACATTGACACACCCGTAATATACAATTATTTAGCGACTTTATGATATTTATGAAAGATGGAGCAGATACTGCTCTTAATTTAGGTTAAACGGAGGACGGTTAAAATGAGAGTAAAGGTTACACTTGCCTGCACGGAATGCAAGCAGAGGAACTACAACACGATGAAGAACAAGAAGAACGATGCGGAACGAATCGAAATGAGCAAGTATTGCAAGTTCTGCAAGAAGCATACACTTCACAAAGAGACGAAATAAGGGAGTAGCGCTATGGCAAAGATGGCAAAGGAAAAGGATGCCGGTTCCAGAAAAAAGAAGATGACGGCAGCTGCCACCCGCAAGAAAAACAGGGGCAGCATCAAGGAATATTTCAAGGGTGTGAGACTGGAAATGAAGAAGGTCGTATGGCCGACGAGAAAAGAACTGGGTTCTTTCACGGCGGTGGTTTTAGCGACCTGCGCAGCCTTTGCACTTGTATTTTGGGCTGTGGACACCGGCGTATTGGCGGCGATCCAGGCTGTTTGTTTCTAAAAGAATATGATTGGAGAGCATTAAGGTACAATGTGTGAGAATAGCGAAAAGAAAAAATTGGACCTGGAGGGCCTCGAAGGCCTGAGAGGTGACGGGGAAGCTAAGTGGTATGTGGTACATACCTATTCCGGTCACGAAAACAAGGTGAAAGTCAATATTGAGAAAATCGTCGAGAACAGAGGAATGCAAGACCTGATCCTCGACGTGATTGTGCCTACGGAAGACATTGTGGAAGTGAAGGGCGGACAGCGCAAGCTCAAGACTAAGAAAATGTTTCCGGGATATGTTCTCGTGAAGATGATAGTTACCAACGAATCCTGGTACCTTGTGAGAAACACCCAGGGCGTTACGGGATTTGTAGGACACGGTTCCGATCCGGTACCTCTCACGGTTGAAGAAGTGAGAAGGATGGGAATAGAAAAGATATATATCGATCTGGATGTGAAAATCGGCGACACGGTCAAAGTCATCAACGGACCATTCGAAAACTTCATGGGAGTTGTTGAAGAGGTCAATATGGAGAAACAGACCCTGAAAGCCAAGGTATCCATGTTCGGAAGAGATACACCTGTAGAGCTGGATTTTGCCCAAGTGGACAAGATGTAGCTGATTCGACCCTGCAATAGGGAATCTTAGAAGAAAGGAGAAGAATTATGGCAAAGAAGATTGAAGGCTATATCAAACTTCAGATTCCTGCCGGCAATGCCAATCCTGCACCACCTGTAGGACCTGCTTTGGGTCAGCACGGTGTCAACATCATGGATTTTTGCAAACAGTTCAATGCCAAGACACAGGATCAGCCAGGCATGATCATCCCGGTGGTGATCACGGTATACGCAGACCATTCGTTTTCGTTTATCTGCAAAACGCCGCCTGCAGCTGTACTGCTGAAGAAGGCAGCCGGTCTTGACGCCGCTTCGGGTGAGCCTAATAAGACAAAAGTGGCTACACTTACAAGAGCACAGGCTGAAGAGATCGCAAAGGTAAAGATGCCGGATCTGAATGCAGCAAACCTTGAATCAGCAACAGAGATGATCAAGGGAACTGCCAGAAGCATGGGAATCGTTATTGAAGATTAGGAAAGTGGGAGACCGAAGCACC
>JAUNBU010000086.1:0-5197 GCA_030526925.1 Bacillota bacterium
GAGGTTTTCCTGGAAGCATACGAGAAAATTCACGGCAAGAACAGTACGCCTGAGGATGGCGTAGCTCTGGGCTATGACGCTTACATGATAGCGCTGGACGCCATTGAAAAGGCAGGGGAGGATGCTACAGGAGAAGAAGTGAGGGAGATCCTGGCAGGACAGAACCAGTTCCGAGGCGCATCGGGCAATATCACCTTCAACAATGTAGGGGATCCCATCAAGACGGCGTATATAAGCACCTGGCGGAACGGCAAGGTAGAGTCACTCTATACTATACAGCCAAACCTGTAGCGAAGCCTGAAAGGCGGAGCCTGGATAGAAACTGCTTGCTGCGGAGCGATAGCGGAGCCTGAAAGCGCCGGCAGCGCCGGGGCGGTGAGCCTTTCCATGAGGAGGAAGCGGCGGGCCGATGTCAACGACCGCAGATTGCGAATTTAGTAATGATGCAATAAAATGCAGAATATAGAGTAAGATAATGCGAATAATAAAAACGAAGGAGAGTAACATGGAACAGAAAATCAAAGATGCTTTAGAGCAGATCAGACCGTTTTTGCAGAGGGATGGCGGCGACATCGAATTTGTGGAGTACACGGAGGATAACATCGTGAAGGTACGGCTGCAGGGACATTGTGCAGGCTGCCCGGGTGCGCAGATGACCATCAAGGGCGTTGTTGAGAAGATTTTAAAGGAAAGCTATCCTGAAGTACAGAGCGTAGAGGCAGTGCAGTAGGAAGTTTAAAACTATGGAGTTATTAGAACAGGTATACAATAAAATAGAAGAAAACCAGGCAGAGATGATAGCGTCTCTGTCTCGGCTTATTTCCATCCCCAGCGTTGCCGTAGAGACAAAAGGGCGTGCGCCTTTCGGGGAAAAGGTGGACCGGGCCTACTCCTGTATGCAGGAAATGGCACGTCAAGAGGGCTTCGGCTTTTTTGACGCCGACAGGTTCGGCGGGCACGTGGAGTATCCGGGAAGCGGCGAGGGCATCGTAGGCATCGTGGGTCATCTGGACGTTGTTCCCGAAGGAGACGGCTGGGATTTCGAGCCTTACGGCGGCGAAGTGATAGACGGCAAGGTCTGCGGGCGCGGCACCATGGACGACAAAGGCCCGGTGGTGGCTTCTTTTTATGCCATGAAAGCCTTGAAGGACTGTGGCTTTGAGCCGGCAAAGAGCATCAGGCTCATACTGGGACTGGACGAGGAGACCAACTGGAACGGCATGGACTACTATCTGTCTCAGGTGGACGCCATCCCTGACATGGGTTTTACGCCGGACGGGGATTTTCCTGCCATCCACGGGGAAATGGGCATCCTGGTATTCGACATCGCAGGCAAGTTCACCCATTCAGGGGAAAAAGGTCTGGAGCTCAGCTCTGTAAAGGGCGGCACGGCTGCCAACTCGGTGGCTGACTTCGCCAGGGCAGTTCTTCACGACGGTTCCGGCGAGGGCTACGAGAAGATCAAATCAAGAGTGGCCTCCTTCCGAAAGGAAAGGGGCTGGCGGATCAACTGCAAGGGGATCGGCAAAAGCTTTGAGATCACCATCCAGGGCGTATCTGCCCACGGCGCCAAGCCGGAGCAGGGGGAAAACGCCATTTCCATGATGATGGAATTTCTTGGGGAGCTGAATTTCGTCAGTGAAGCGACCAATGATTTTATCGCTTTTTATAATGACTGCATCGGGTACGACCTGCACGGGGAAAGGATCGGCTGCTGCTTGTCCGATGAACCGTCGGGAGAGCTGGTCTTTAACGTGGGTATGATCGATCTGGACAAAAAGACGGTCCAGCTGACCATCAACGTGCGCTATCCTGTGACCGCAGAGGCCGATGATGTGTACGACGGGGTCATGAAAGTGCTGGATCGGTACGATCTGGGCATCGTCAAGGGAAAGCATCAGCTGCCTATTTACTTGCCGGTGAACGATCCGCTGATCGCTACGCTGATGGACGTATACAGGGAACATACGGGCGACATGCAAAGCGAGCCTTTGGTCATTGGTGGAGGGACTTATGCCCGCGCCATCAAGAATACGGTTGCCTTCGGCGCCAGATTTCCGGGAGAGCCGGAGCTGGGGCACCAGAAGAACGAGTGCATCTCCGTGGAAAACATGGTGAAGCTGGCGAAGATATACGCCGATACAATCTACCGGCTGGCAGGGGAGTAGTGAACTGACCGCCGGGACAGGAGCCACCCGAAGCGACGAGCCGAGAGATGAAAACCGGAGAGTCAACGGAAGAGACAACATAAACTGAGACTTAGGGGCAACCACCTTCGTGGACGCCCTTTTTTGATTGCGTACTTGGCAATGGAGATTGTTCAAAGAGAGCATTGTCAATCGCATTTTGGCGATATATTTCGCCTAAACTTGACAAAAGCCTCGATTTTTTTTACAATAGGGAAGCGCATAGCGTTGAAAAACAAGGGTTTGGAGAATTTTAACATGAAGATAGACGTAAAGAAAATTTTGAATATAGTCCCCGACGGTGGGAAAAAAGAGCCGGAAACGTCAGCCGAGAACGCAGAAAACCAGCCGCAGACTGAACAGAAACATACAGACCCGGAATCGCAGGCTGAAGAAATCCAAGCGGTACAGCAGGCTGAAGAAATCCAAGGGGCACAGCAAACAGAAGAAAAGCCGGGCGAGCTGGATCAGAAGCAGGACGCGGAGATCGATCAGCTCTTTGACGAAGTACTGATTGTTGAAGCGGAGCAGGAGACTGTGATGCCTGCCGAGGAAGCAATTGTGGGCGAGCCGGCAGCAGAAGTGATTGCCGAACCGGAGGAGAGCCGGGAGGATATCACAGAAGAACTGTTCGACGAAGTGCTGGTTGTCGGAGAAGAGCAGACAGATGAGCAGGGAATTTCGGAAGAAGTCGTTGCAGAAGCTGACGAGCCGGAGACCACGGAAGTTGCCGCTGCTGCCGAAACGACAAGCGAAGCAGAGGAGGAAGTTCAGGAGCCGGAGACCACGGAAGTCGCCGCTGCCGCCGAAACCGTCGACGATACAGGCGAAGCCGAGCCGACAGGCGAACCGCAGGAACCGCCGACAGGCGGGCAGGAACGCACAGACGACAGCAAGCGTACCCTTTCCACAAAGATACTGCCGGCACTCAAAGGCTACGGCAGCAAGTACGGCTGGATCACCGGCATCGCCGCATCTCTGGTGATACTGCTGCTGACAACATTCATATACACGTCCATGATACCGCGGGATGTGTATGCCACCATCAACGGAGAGACCTTCATTTACACCAGCCAGGAGCATACCATAGAAGGCTTCCTGGAGGAACGGAATATCGACTACTGCGAAGAGGACTACATTTCCAAAACGCCGGAGACCTTTATCTACGATGGCATCAGCTTCAAACTGAAGCACGCCATGGACTATAAGATCACAGCCGATGGCAAGACGGTCAAGCACAAGACCCTTGCTGCCACGGTGGGCGAGGCGCTGGAAGAAGAGAAGATAAAATTGGGCGAACGTGATGTGGTGACGCCTGCGCTGGACACGCCAATGTCGGACGGCATGACCATTGTAGTCCAGCGGGTGACCGTCAAGGAAGAAACAGTGGAAGAACCGGTTCCTTTTGAGACCATCGAAAAGGACGACAGCTCCATGGATGAGGGGTCTACTAAGGTGGTGACGGAGGGTCAGGACGGTCTGGATAAAGTCACCTACGAGATCACGTACATAGACGGTGTGGAATCGGCAAGGACCGAGATCGCCAGGGAAACTGTAACGGCTGCCGTTGACAAGGTGATCGCCAACGGAACCAGGATCAACCTGAACGGCATTTCCTACAGCAAGAAGCTGGTGGTAAAGGCGTATGCCTACACGGGAGGCGGCAGGACCGCCATGGGAACCAAAGCCAGAGTAGGCGAGATTGCCGTGGATCCCAGCGTTATCCCTCTGGGAACCACCGTTTACATCGAAGGCGTGGGCGTCAGACGTGCGGAGGACACGGGCGGCAACATCAAAGGCAACACCATCGACATCTACATGAGCACGGAAGCTCAGTGCCGAAACTGGGGCGTCCGCTACGTGACCATATATATTCAGTAAGGCAGCAGATAATACAACAGAAACAACGTGAACAGTACGGATTACATAAAAAACGACGACAAAACAGCCGTCGTTTTTGTGTGCCTACCCTTTCAGATGCTTGGTCACCAGATCGGCGAAGAGCATGGCGTTTTCCTCCGAAGCAAAAATTGCCCGCGCCGACACCTTGTTGCCGCCGCCCTTCCCCTGATAGAAGGAAGCGTACTCCTTGACCAGCCTGCCGCAATCCGGCTCGCCGCTCGACACCAGGATGAAAGAGGTGTCCTTTTCCGAATAGAGCATGATCAGCGCATTGACGCCGGGTATAAGCTGCTCGCCCATGTACCGCTTGCCCATGTTGAAGGCGTCCTCCATGGAAAAGAGTTCAAGCCGGTGCGTCAGGACGTTTTCGGAAAGGCCGCCTTCGGCAGCCTTTGCAGCGCTCTCTTCGAGAAGCGCGTCCAGCTTGGCGCATTCCAGCTCCGTAAAAGCCTTTTTCAGATGAAACAGCTCGTCCTTCAGGCTCGCCAGCTTTTCCTCCTGGGTCTTAAGCTTGCCTGGGAAGTCCTCGATGGAGGAGGAGTACCGGTTGGAAAGGTCCGTTAAAATCCGGTGTTTGGCGTCGTAATCCTTCAGCGCCCGCTGCCCCGCCTCGAAATACACCCGGAACATGTTCTTGTATTTTTCTACCTTATATATTTTGAGAAGTCCCACCTGGCCTGCCGATGAAGGGTGAGTGCCGCAGCATGCCACGCAGTCGGCGGCGTTTTCTATGGAGCCTACGGAAACGATGGAAATATCCTCGTCCAGCGCCAGGGACTTTCGCAAAGGCATCTTTGCCGCTTCCTCGCGGGAATCAAAGCGCAGGACCGTCACCGGCGCATCGGACCATATCACCTGGTTGGTCTGAAGCTCAGCTTCCAGAGCCATGTCCATGGTAAGCTGGGTGAAGTCCGGATCTTCTTCCAGGCTGATGTCAACCGTCATGTAGTCCCGGCCCATGTGAAAGCCTCGGTTGACGCCGCCGTAGAGACGGTAGAAGACGCCGGAGAGGATGTGCTCTCCGCAGTGGCGCTGCATGTTGTCAAAGCGCCTCGCCCAGTCGATCCGGCAGTGGACCGTATCGCCTTCCTTTGGCAGCGGCAGGTTGC
>JAUNBU010000086.1:5297-8396 GCA_030526925.1 Bacillota bacterium
GCTTGCGGTTCGCTTACCGCTAAGATGCGAGCATCGCATTCGGTCAAATATGGGTCGTTTTGGTATAATTTTGTGGTTTCCATTTTCTCCTACTCCTGTTAATCGTAGCAAGTATGTTAATAAATTCTATAACAGTTACTGCAAAAAAGTCAAATAAAACACTGTTAAAAATGAAAAAAGTGTTTTATAATGTAAAAGCAATGACTAATTTGCGGTTCATATTATCACCTGCACGCAGATAAGATGCAAGTAGGAACAGTGCGAGGTGAGATATGAAAAATAGGAAGATCAACTTTTTGATAATGGGGATTATCCTGTGCGCCATCCTGTGCGCACCCGGATACAAAGAAGTGGCACAGACGGTCAGCAAACTGGTGAACATGCCGGTGGTAGTGCTGGATCCGGGGCATGGCGGCATAGACGGCGGAGCCGAGAGCAGCGGTGGCATGAGCGAAAAGGACATCAACCTTGATATTGCAAAGATGTTAAAAAAGCAGCTGGAAAAGCGCGATGTGCGCGTCATCATGACTCGCGAAAAGGACGAAGGACTCTATGACGAGAACCAGGCGGGAGCCATCAGGAGTTTGAAGACACAGGATCTGAAGGAGCGCAAGCGTATAATAGATGAATCCGGGGCGGATCTTGCCGTCAGCATACACCTGAACAGCTTCACAGAGGATGCGGGAGTACACGGTGCACAGGTTTTTTATCCGGCTTACGGAGAAGAACTATATATAGATGAAAGCAAGAGGGCAGCGAAAATTTTACAGCAACATTTGAATGAAGACATAAATGTTACGGTGTCACGAAGCGAGCTTGCCAAGGGAGATGTATTTCTCTTAGAGGACGTAAAATGTCCAATTGTTATTGTCGAATGTGGATTTTTGTCGAATCCTGAAGATGCCCGAAATTTGGGGAAAGCGGGGCATCAGAAAAAAATTTCTCAGTCCATGGAAAAAAGTATTTCCAAATTTTTGAAAGAAAAAAATGAAAAAAATTAGAAGAAACTGGATTATTAAAGATTTTCTAAAGAGGTGAAATAAGAAACGAACAAGTTGTGGATAATTTCGTATTAAAAAATGTACTTGACAGGAAGAAATGTTGAAATTTCAACAATAGCAAAAAAATAGTTTTCCACAACAACCTTGGGATAAAATTGTATACAATCATCCAAAATCTGTGGATAACTCTGAAGAACCCCAAATTTCTAGGGTTGTCCGCTTGTTGAAAGTTGTCGAGGCGAAAAAGAACAAAGGTTAACATAATACCGAAAAAATGAGAGGGAGAAAAAATGTTAAAAGAAAAAATTATTTACAGGGATGAGCTTCCGATAAATGTAATCACAGCCAACATTGACGAGTATCCCATCCATTTTCACGACGATATGGAGGTGGTATACGTCCTGGACGGAAGCGTGATTTTGCGAAACGGCTACTACACCTATTCGTTGAAGCAGGGGGACATTTTTATCATCAACGACAGGGAGATGCACAGCTTCGAGAAGACGGACGACGAGAACATGGTTATGATGATACAGCTGGATCTGTCCTACTTTTCCAGATACTACGACAACCTGAAGAACAACTTTTTCGTCACCGACATGGAAGACGACAGCGACGAGAGTCTGGAGGTGCTGAGAAACATCCTGGCGCGCATAATGATGGAGATTTTGCAGAAGGGCTACGGATACCAGCATAAGGTGATCGAAAGCACTCACAACCTGATCGCCTGTCTCATGTCCGACTTCCAGTATTTCGTCATGGATGACGGCAAGTTCAAGAACGAATCGAGAAACAAGGGCAATAAGATCCTGGCGGGCAGGCTGAACCGTATCACTGATTATATGTACGACAACTACGCCCGCAAGCTTACTTTGAGCGAGATCGCAGAAAAGGAGCACCTGAGCATCTACTACCTTTCCCACATAATAAAGGAAGCCACGGGGCTCAGTTTCCAGGACCTGCTCAGCTATATAAGAGTGGAGGAATCGGAAAGGCTTTTGTTGGGCACCAACAAGAAAATCGGCGCTATCGCGGAGGAGACAGGCTTCTCTGCAGTGCGTTACTATATAAAGCATTTTGAAAACTGGTTCGGCATGCACCCGCTGGAGTACAGGAAAAAGTACATAGGCAAGATCATCAGCCGTGAGATCGAGGCTAAGTATAATCGCTGCTCCCCGTCACAGATCGAGGAAGCTATCAGGCGGCAGGTCAAGGGTGTGTACGCCGACTATGCGGACAAGCTGAGGATCAAACCGGTCATAATAGATGTAGATATTTACGACGATTATGCGGCTGTGGAGAACAAGCCGCCTGCCATAGCTGAGATCATGAACAGGGAAGTCAACCGCATCCTGGCTGAGCCTTACAGGAAGCTTAAAGATATGGGAGAGAACATCATATCTTCGGGAGATAATTATATCGTTTCCACTCGCTGTAAGTATCCGGGACCTCTCAACAGCATGAGCATTCTGGTCTATAACTTTGACGAAAACGTAAGCAAATCCCTGAGAAAGATCGCTAGGGAAGAAGATCTGCTGCGTATCGTTACCAACTATGATGAAGAAATCGAGTTTTTGGTGCGCTGTACCGGATTTTCGGGAGACTTCAGGATCCTGCGTTACAGACTGGAGAGAGAAAACCTTATGACCAAGATCACGGAGGCGATCAAGCCGGAGAAACGGATGGACACCAGGGAGGCATTCATCAACGACCTTTCCTCTCAAGGCAACGTATCCATGGGGAGCTACACCAGCTCCGACGCATTGAGCATACGAAGCACCTTTAAGGGAATGGGGGCAGAACTGGTTTTGCTGGATAAAAAATAAAGGATCGGGCGGCTGCCCGATTTTTTGATGGCAATATGCGCAACTTTGTACCTTTTTCCAGCAAAGACATAATTGAAATTTTCTGACAAAAGAGATAATATGATATCAAAGCAAAATTGTTGAACCTATTGTTTGAAACGATATAATGGAGGTAAAAAAGATGAAATTACTTATTATCGGAGCCGGCGGTGTTGGAACTTCTGCTGCTACTATCATTAAGAGGCAGGGTAAGGACGCCGATTGGGCTGAGAAAGTTATCGTAGCTGACTACG
>JAUNBU010000087.1:0-5928 GCA_030526925.1 Bacillota bacterium
TTCAGTTTGTTTTAGAGTCCGAACTGTATTTCTACGTCGCCGAAATCGGAAATCACTTTGATCACATTCGGTCCGCTGCCGGTGGTAAAGCTCTTTTCCATGCCTTCAAAGTGGTTCGCACCGACTATCAACTCTCCCATAGACATATCCGTCGTTACCGTATACTGCTCCTCCGTCAGAGACGTGTGCAGATCAACCTCTCCATCGTCCACGGTGATTTCCGTGGTTCCCGTAAAAGTCCCGCTCAGGTCGCAGTCACCGAAATTCGACTCTATGACCAGACCGCCGCTGGTGATTCCTTCGGCATCGATATCCCCGTCGTCTGTGACGATATCAGCGCTGTTGAAAGTAACATTGGTAAAATCTATGTCGCCGAAATCGCTGTCGATGGAGATCCTGTCTGCCGTAACGTTTTCGATGGTCGCATCCCCGTAGTCAAGCTCCAGATCGATACCTGCCAGATTTATTCCTTCCGGACAGTAGATCTCAGCTACCGGGAATGTATCGCCGTCGCCGAGGCTGATGACTCCGCCATCACCGACTTCCGCATTTATCTTCAATACGCCGTCCTCCACATAGAGCTCCGGCACCGGCCCCTTTTCGCCGTAGCTGACGCGCGTTTTGCTGGTATCGCCTGTGCAGATGACCACATCAGCATCTCCAGTCACCTGAATAGAATCAAACTGCGCTCCTTCGTCAAGATGCATGTATACTCTCTCTTCGTTGCCATGGATCCAATCATATCGTTCCGCCAACTTGTCTATGGACTGTATACCTCCCGTAACGAAACCCAGCATGAGCATTACCAGCCCTACACCTACCATGATGGCACATATAATGAAGAATTTCTTCAACCCCTTGCTCATTTACTCCACCTCCTTTTTCAAACCGCTGCCTACCTCCGCAGGAGCTTCTTGGTATTTCCACTTGTTTTCTTCCGTCATTTTCTCGATTTTCTCGTATCGTTTTCGTTCGTTTCTGTTTCTCGCCGCTCTCACGAAAGCGTTGATGGCTGCTCTCACGCCCAGGACTACCGCCACTCCCAGCGCCGCCAGAACGCCCAGCCCTAAGATTCCGATCCCCAGAAAGAACAGCGCCGAGGAAAGTGCAACCGGAATCGATGCGAAGCCCAGCACTATCATCCCTATGGCTCCGAGAATGCAGCCGATGATGGTAACGAATATCCCGATAAGTCCGCAAAACACCGTAATGAACGCACACACGGCGAGGATCACCAGTGCGATGGCAAGCGGTATGGACACAGGCGCCGAGCAGATCCCGAGGATGACCCACCATACTGCGGAAAGGCCCTTCTTTGCCGTAGGCTTTTCGTCTTCGTCCAGCAGTTTCACCGCATATTCGGACCTGATCTGTCCTGCTATCTTCTTGGGATTACCCAGCTCTTTGATGACCTCCGCTTCTCGTTCCGGTCCCGCTTCGTCAAAATATTCTTCGTAATACTCTACGGCTGCCTGTATTTCCTCCTCCGGCAGCTTGGACAACCCGTCCCGAAGAGTCTTTATAAATTCCTTTCTATTCATCTTCTCCACCTCCATCTTGCTGCTCATCAGCCTTGCTTATCTCTTCTCCGCCTTCTAAAAACGTATCGATAGCGTGCTTGTAATCCAACCACTGGCTTTGATATTCTTTTAACTTATTTCTTCCCTCTTCCGTAATGGAATAGTATCTTCTGTTCCTTCCCTGATACGGTTCATCATATGTTCTACAGAGATTTTCCTTCTGTAATCTTCGCAAAACCGGATATAGAGTCGATTCGGAAACCACGATAGCCCTTTTCATGGACTGGGTGATTTCGTATCCGTAGGTATCTCCCTTGCTTAGTATTGCGAGAGCACAGGCATCCAGAAGACTGGATTCGATTTTAAAAGCCATAGTTCCCTCCTTTTCTGTTGCATAATATTGTTCTATGTTTAATACTATACATCATATAATATTATTTGTCAACACAATATTTTAAAATTTTTTGTGAAAAAATTAACACAAATTTACCGTGATGGGTTTACTTTCCTCTACTTTTCCAGTACAATATACTTCAAACCGTCTAAATTCTTTATGACTAAAATATAGGAGGAACTCCCATGTACAACATATCGAAACTGCAACAGGAATACGAAAAGAAACTGATCACGGCAGAGCAGGCAGCCGCCATGGTGGAAAACGACAGCCGCCTCTACTTCGGGCTGGGGCTGGGCGTAGTCAGGGACATCGACGCTGCCCTGGCTAAGCGTGTCAATGATCTGAGGAACGTAGAAATAGCGACCACCGTGGGCGTCGTAAGCCAGCCTTTCCAGAGCTACGTGGAATCCGAAAGCAACGAAAATATAAGATATGCTTCGGCTCATTTCAACGGCTTCGACAGGAAGATGAACAAAGACGGGCGTTGCTGGTACATACCGATGCTGTTCAACGAGCTGCCTTCCTACTGGGGGCATAACGGGAATAATCCTGACATCGCCATGTTCCAGGTGGGTCCTATGGACCGGTACGGCAACTTCAATCTGGGACCTCAGGTATCGGATATATGGGGCGCCGTCAAGGCATCAAAGAAGGTAATCGTAGAAGTAAATGAAAAAATGCCGCTTGCTATCGGCATCGAGAGCCAGATCAACCTGGCAGAAGTGGATTTCGTGGTGGAAGGCAGCAACCAGCCCATGGCGGAGCTTCCTTCCAAGGCGCCAAGCGAAACGGATAAAAAAATCGCCGCTCACGTGGTAGAGTTGATCGGAAGCAACAGCACATTGCAGCTGGGCATCGGCAGCCTCCCCGGCTGCATCGGAACCATGCTCTGCGAATCAGATGTACAGAACATCAGCTGCCACACGGAGATGTTCGTAGACGCCTACGCAGATCTGTATGCCGCCGGGAAGCTGACGGGCGACAAAGCAGTAGACCCGGGGCGGGCTGTATACGCCTTTGCAGGAGGAACGAAAAAACTGTACGACTTCCTGGATGGCAATCCGTTCTGCTGCTGCGCACCGGTGGACTATGTGAACAATCAGGCGGTCATCGCCCAGATGGATAATTTCATCTCCATCAACAGCTGCATCCAGGTGGATCTGTTCGGTCAGGTCTGCTCCGAATCGGCGGGTTATCAGCAGATCAGCGGGACCGGCGGACAGCTTGACTTCGTCATGGGTGCTTACCACTCCAAGGGCGGCAAGAGCTTCCTCTGCACTCCGGCAACCAGAACGCTCAAGGATGGCAGCATGGAATCTCTCATTGCGCCGACACTGACGCCGGGCAGCATCGTTACCACGCCGAGAATGGCGACCAACTACATCGTCACCGAGTACGGGGCTGTCAACCTGAAGGGCAAGTCCACATGGGAAAGGGCAGAGCTGCTCATCAGCGTGGCTCATCCTGATTTTAGAGACGATCTGATCAAACAGGCGGAAAAGATGGGCATCTGGAAAAACACCAGTAAGGTGAGCTTCTAGATCTATCTGACGTATATGGGCGTTGGCGCCGGTATCAGCGGTCAGCGATCCGCTGCTTCGGCAAACTCCAGCAATTCCCGGCGCATTTGGTCTATATCGGTTATCTGATTGGCGGTGCGCTTCAGGGCTGTGGCGCCGTAGAGACCCTTGGCATACCAGCCCACATGCTTTCGTATCTCGCGGACTGCCACGTATTCGCCTTTGTCCTGCACAACAAGATCCAGGTGCTCCAGCAGCATCTGGATTTTTTCTTGGGTTGTGGGCGGTGCGGGTTTCTCCTCTCCCTGCCAGAGAGCCGCTGCATCACGGAAAATCCAGGGGTTTCCCAGTGCGCCCCGGGCGATCATCACTCCGTCGCAGCCGGTCCGCTCCATCATATGGATGGCATCCTCTCCGCAGAGGACGTCCCCGTTGCCGATGACCGGGATCTTCAGCGCAGCCTTTACATCAGCGATGGCCTGCCAGTCAGCTTTGCCTTCGTAGTACTGCTCCCGCGTCCTGCCGTGGACCGTAACTGCCGAGGCGCCTGCCGCCTCCACCGCCTTTGCAGCCTCTACCGCAATATTCTCTCCCCGGAAAAATCCGATGCGCATTTTGACCGTCACCGGCTTGCCTGCATCCTTCACCATGGCAGCCGTCACATCGTGGAGCAGAGTAAGATCTTTCAGCAAGGCGGAGCCTTCGCCGTTCTTGACGATCTTGGGCACGGGACAGCCTGCGTTGAGATCAAGAATAAGATTTTTCCTGTCGCGAAGTTCTTTTGCAGCAAAGGTCATGATCTCCGGCTCGCTGCCAAACAGCTGGAAGCCCACGTGTGCGCTTTCCTCGTCTCCCACGTGCAAAAGTCTGGTGGTGCTCCTGTCGCCGTACCACAGTCCCTTGGCGCTCGCCATTTCCGTGTATACGAAAGAAGCCCCCTGCCTGATGCAGAGGTGCCTCATGGATTTGTCTGTGATACCTGCCAGCGGCGCCAGCAGAAAAGGATTTTTCAGGGTCAGTCCGCCTATACTAGTAGGTGTCTTTCTCATATTCATCTCCGTTTTCCTCGTAGTTATCCCTGTCCGACCTGCTGCCGTTACCATTGCCGTTGCCGTTCTTTCTGATCTTGCGGTTCTTCTCGTAGATCAGCTCCAGGCCCTCCAGGGTCAGCATCTTGTCCACATAATCGATGCAGTCGATTCCTGCGTCTATCATGGTTGCCAGGCCGCCGGTGGCGATGACCTTGACCTCCTTGTCGCTTTCGCTGTATTCCATCAGTTCCTTTTTCATCTTGCGGACGATGTAATCCACCATCCCCATGTGACCGTATACCAGCCCCGACTGCATACTGTTGATGGTGTTGCGGCATATCACGTGGCCCGGTTCTTCAAGCTCGACTTTAGGCAGCTTGGCCGTCTTCTCGAAAAGGGCTTCCGAGGCGATCTTAAGTCCCGGTGCGATGGTGCCGCCGATGTATTCCGCTTTCTCGGAGATGGCGCAGAAAGTAGTGGCCGTTCCGAAGTCGATGATGATCAGCGGTCCGCCGTATTTGGCGTGGGCAGCGACGGCGTTGACGATCCTGTCGGAACCCACCTGTTTAGGGTTGTCGTATTTTACCACCAGCCCGGTCTTGATCCCCGGACCGATGACGATTGCTTTCCTGTTGAAATATTTCATGGACAGATGCTGCAGTGTGTAAAGTACGGAAGGTACTACCGTGGAAATGATGACGTCTTTCACGTCTTCCATTTTAAGTCCTTCATAGCTGAACAGCTGTCCGACGATCATCCCGTATTCGTCGGCGCTCTTGTTGTTGTCCGTTTCAAGTCGCCAGTTGGTGATCATCTTCCCTTCTTTGAAAACTCCCAGTACGATGTTGGAGTTTCCTACGTCGAATGCCAGTAGCATGGTGTTCTCCTTTGCTCTGTTTATTTTTGAAAAAAACCATATCGGTCGATTGTCTATCGGCTATAGGCTTGATTCTCTGGTTTCTGAACATTGAAAAGGCGGTTTTGTAAAAAACCGCCTTTATTGTATCACGTTTCATTTGTTTCGTAAATAAATGAATCAGCGTAATCCAAAATATAATTGATATCCAAAATACTTATTTCAGGGTTACCAGAACGTCGCCTGCATTTACGGAAGCGCCCTTGGTTGCAGGTACGGTGTCTACTGTTCCTGCTGCCGGAGCCATGATTTCGTTCTCCATCTTCATAGCTTCCAGGATCACCAGAACGTCGCCCTGGTTTACGGACTGTCCTGCGCTTACCTTTACGTCCAGAACCGTTCCCGGCATCGGTGCGGTCACGGAGTTTGCTCCGCCTGCTGCCGGTGCTGCAGGAGCTGTTCGACGGTGTGCAGGCGGTGTTCAATCTTTATGAATGAGGTGGCGGCCTATGGAGGTATCGGTATTATGGGTGATAGCCGTGGCCCTCGCCGCCGCGGTGATAACGGTGTTCCTAAAAAACAGCCGTCTGCCCACTGCGGCGTT
>JAUNBU010000087.1:5938-8375 GCA_030526925.1 Bacillota bacterium
TGCTGCCGGAGCCGGAGCTGCCGGTGCTGCCGCAGGTGCAGGCGCCGCAGGGGCTGCTGCCGGTGCCGGTGCTGCCGGTGCTGCTGCGCCGCCCATTTCTTCTACTTCAACTGCATAGGCTGTTCCATTAACAGTAATGTTATACTTTTTCATCTCTATCATTTCCTTTCGCTTTATAATTTCGATTCCATCGATTAAAACTTTCTGCTTTCAATGCAGTCTTCCTTGGCTGCGTTGGACCACGGTGTGGTTTCCCCGGAGATCCGGCTGATCTTTCTGACCACCAGATTCCCTGCTCCACCGCTGCCTTGATAGGCTGCTACCGCTGCCGCAATGACTGCTATCAGGCTGTCGTCAGAGGCTGCCTGTGCCGGTGCTGCGGCTACCGAGGGCGTGGCGGCGGCTTCTGTCGCTTCCGACGCCTTGTCTCCCTTCTTCTGTGTACCATTTATTGCTCTGCCCATGATGGCGATGAATCCCCACAGAAGCAGCAATATGCAAAAGGTGATTCCCATACCCATCAGCATGGTGATGCAGCCGCCTATCAGCTTTTCTCCCATGGAAAGGGAGTCCATCGTTTCCGGATTTGAAAAAAGTTCCATTAAACTCATTACGCCACCTCCTAAAGTGGAATGTTACCGTGCTTCTTAGCAGGCAACGATTCTCTCTTGGTGCTCAGCATGTCAAATGCGCTGATGATCCTCTGTCTGGAAGTTGCCGGTTCAATGACATCATCCACATATCCCAGCTCTGCGGCTCTGTACGGATTGTTGAATTTTTCTTCGTATTCGGCGATTTTTTCTTCCCGCATCTTATTCGGATCGTCGGCAGCTTTGATTTCCTTCTTGACGGAGGAAATGATGTTGACCGCTCCGGAAGCTCCCATTACTGCGATCTGTGCAGTAGGCCATGCCATGACCATGTCGGCTCCCAGCTCCTTATTACACATACCTATGTAAGCTCCGCCGTAAGCCTTTCTCAGGATCACGGTCACCTTAGGCACGGTTGCTTCGCAGTAAGCATAGAGCATCTTAGCTCCGTGTCTGATTATGCCGCCGTATTCCTGCCCTGTTCCCGGAAGGAATCCCGGAACGTCCTCAACTGTGAGAAGCGGAATGTTGAAGGCATCACATCTTCTGATGAATCTTGCCGCCTTATCGGAAGCATCGATGTCCAGGCATCCTGCTCCGAAGTTAGGCTGGTTGGCGATAACGCCTACCGTTGCTCCGTCCAATCTGATGAAGCAGGTGATCATATTCTTGGCATAGTGCGGCATCACATCGAAGATCTTGTTATCGTCAGCGATCTTGGTGATCACGTCGTACATGTCGTATGCTTTGTTAGGATTGTCAGGAATGATGTCGTTCAATTCAGGGATCATTCTGTTCACATCATCGCTGCACGCATATACAGGCGCCGTTTCCATATTGTTGGACGGCATATAGGAAAGAAGTTCTCTTACCATCTGAAGTGTTTCCGTGTCGTCCTTGCCTACGAAGTGAGCAACGCCGCTGATGGTGTTATGAGTCATAGCTCCGCCCAGCTGCTCAGAAGTCACTTCTTCGCCCGTTACCGTCTTGATTACTTCAGGTCCCGTGATGAACATCTGGCTTGTCTTGTCAACCATGAACACGAAGTCGGTGATGGCCGGTGAATAAACAGCTCCGCCTGCGCAAGGTCCCATGATTACGGAAATCTGAGGAATTACGCCCGAAGAAATAGTATTGTTGTGGAATATCTTACCGAATCCGGAAAGAGCTGCAACGCCTTCTTCAACTCTGGCGCCGCCGGAATCCTGAAGTCCCACTACAGGAGCGCCCATCTTAAGCGCCATTCCCTGTACCTTTACGATCTTTTCTGCGTGGTACTCACCCAGTGATCCTCCGCTTACGGTAAAATCCTGTGCGAATGCGAATACCAGTCTGCCGTCTACCTGTCCGTAGCCTGTTACTACGCCGTCGCCCGGCAGTTCTTTTTCGTCCATGCCGAAGTTGCTGCATCTGTGCTTAACGAAAGTATCGATTTCGACAAAGCTGTCTTTATCAAAAAGAATATCCAATCTTTCGCGCGCAGTCAGCTTGCCTTTAGCATGCTGTGCTTCGATCCTTTTCTCGCCTCCGCCCTGAGCAAATCGTTCTTTCATTTTGCGGAGTTCTTCAAGCTTGTTCATTTATGCTTCCTCCTTAAAGTATTTTGGATGTTTTGTTAAAAAATTATCATTGCATAAGATACCACTCTCACTATAACGTATAGCCCCAAAATTTGCAACTTGTTTTTGGTTGTATACATTATTCATTAGGAGTTTACAGCCCTTGTAGTCACTAAGTTACAGCGTTTCGTCGTATGCCGTGATGATGCCAAAACTTAACGCAATTTTCAGACTACCCGTCTTTAGGATTTAGCACTACAATTCTTTAGAACTAACTCATGAGCAAAA
>JAUNBU010000088.1 GCA_030526925.1 Bacillota bacterium
CTGCGAAAGGACGACTGGATCATCATGATGTCCGACGGGGTCAGCGACGGCGGTGACGGCAAGGGCTTCCTGTCCCAGATCAAGGAAACGGCTGTCAATGTCCGTTCATCCGATCCTCAGACCATGTGCGATCTGATTTTGAACCAGGCGGCCGACAGCTACATCGGCAGGGAAAGGGACGACCTGACCGTCATGGTGGCGCGAGTGCAGTAGCCGCAAGCTCCACGAAGCCCGGGCAGAAAGGCATGGCTGATGTCCAACGCAAGCTGGCGCTTGCTCCGAATCGCGGCTTTGCCGCTCCCTGCTATCCGTTTTGCCTAGCGAATCGCTAACGCTCTTCGGGCAAAAAGGTTCGTCGCAGGGAGCCATGGAATGCCTCTCGCAAGCCTCGAAGCCCCTCGTAAACTCGCGATTTCATCGCTTGAAGCCCTAGCCCGTATCTATGATACGGCGCGCAGGTCTCATGCAAGAAAATCATGTGCTTTAGCACGTAGATTTTTACTGCCAACAGTACGAGGAGGCTATGTCGAGCCTTTGCTTCGAGGCATTCTCATGCCGCCGACTGCTCCTGCGGATTACAGCCATACCTTTCTGCCCGGGCTTCGTGGACATTGCGGCCTGCGTCGCAAAAAAATCCATATCCCTCACCTTTACTGGTGTTTTCTCTTTAAAGTCGTGGTACAATAGGGATATGTTAATGAAAAAAATCAGAAAAACCATCAAGGAACACGAATTAATAGAAAAGAACATGCATATCGTGCTGGGGCTCTCGGGAGGCCCCGATTCGGTGTGCCTTTTTCACGTGCTGTTGAGACTGCGGCGGGAGCTGGGAATCACGGTACATCCGGTCCACCTTAACCACAGGTTCCGCCCAGGGGCAGCAGAGGAAGACCAGGCATACGTGGAAAGCCTTTGCCGTGAGAATGGTCTGGAGTGCAGGACATTCGTGGTGGACTGCAACCGGCTGGCAGAAGAGCAGGGCATGACGAGCGAAGAAGCAGGACGCATGGCAAGGTATGACGCCTTTTACAGCGTAGCAGAGGAAGTTGCAGAGCGCCTGGCAGACCAGGAGCAACAGGCAAAAGCGGACGTCCGATCCCGCATCAGGATCGCCGTAGCCCAGAACGCCGACGACCAGGCGGAGACCATACTGTTCCGCCTCCTTCGAGGAACGGGAGTTGACGGTCTTGCCGGCATCGCCTACAAGCGTCAGGAGCGGGGATTTCAGGTGATCCGGCCGCTGCTGGATATCACGAGGGAAGAAATCGAAGCTTATTGTGACGAGCAGAAGCTGCATCCGGTGACGGACCATACCAATGAGCTTCCTGTTTATGCGCGTAATAAAATTCGTCTGGAGCTGCTGCCATACCTTGAAGAGAATTACAATCCCAACATCAAGGAAAGCCTGACCCGTCTTGGCAGGATCGCTGCTGACGACAAGGACTATCTGTGGCAGACGGCAGAAAGCGCCTATCGCGAATTGGCGATCAACACAGCCGCAGCAGCGAGTTTCGGCAAATCCACGCCGGAGACAGCCGGCGGCGAAGTTCTGCTGGATCGCCGGGGGCTTCGGCAGCTTCACCGAGCTATCCGCCACAGGGTCCTCTTAAAAGCCTTTGACCAGGTGGGTCTGGGAAGCGATATCAGCGAAGAACGGCTCACATCAGCAGACGATCTCATAGAAGCCGGACAGGGCGGAAAGGTGCTGGAGTTTCCCCATGGCTACAGGCTGACGGTCGGGAGCGGTCGCGTCCGGATATACAGAGAACGGTGAAAGTTTTGTGAAATACAGCCAAAAACACGGAGCCTCTATTGAAAATTCTTGGATTCCATGCTAAAATAACATGCTAAATTTGTTTATTACCAACAAAAATTCAGATAGAGACCAACAAAAGACAAAAAGATAAGATCAGGAGGAAAGAGAGCTTGAAAAAGTTTACAAAAAATATCGGAATCTATGTAGTCATATTCGGACTTGTTCTGGCGATGGTATGGTTCTATAACAGCGACTCCCCGGAGGAACAGAAGGAAATCAACACCTCCACCATGGTAAAGCACCTGAAGGAGGGCGAAGTAAAGAGCATCAACGTTACCGAAACCACGCTGACGGCGGACCTGGATTCGGGCGAAACGGTCTATGCATACGTCAACAGCGCAGTTGATTTGAGCTACATCTACGACCAGTACATCATGCCCCAGGTGGACGAAGGGAATTTGAAGCTGGAAAGCGACGAGCCGCATAAGGATTCTATCTGGCTCAGCCTGCTTCCGACCATCATCATGATCGGTATCATGGTGGTGTTCTTCATACTCATAATGAACCAGAGCGGAGGCGGCGGCAAAGCCATGTCCTTCGGCAAGAGCAAGGCCAAGCTCCAAAAGGACAGCGATCTCAGGAAGATCACTTTCAAGGACGTTGCAGGACTGAAGGAAGAAAAGGAAGAACTGGAAGAAATCGTAGACTTCCTCAAGCACCCTGCCAAATACAACAGCTTAGGCGCCAGGATCCCGAAGGGCATCCTGCTGGTAGGTCCTCCGGGAACAGGAAAGACCTACATTTCCAAGGCGACGGCAGGAGAAGCCGGCGTGCCGTTCTTTACAATAAGCGGCTCCGACTTCGTGGAAATGTTCGTCGGCGTCGGCGCATCCAGAGTGCGTGACCTGTTCGAACAGGCCAAGAAAAACTCCCCTTGTATCGTTTTCATCGACGAGATCGATGCGGTTGGACGAAAGAGAGGCGCAGGTCTTGGCGGTGGACATGACGAGAGAGAACAGACGTTGAACCAGCTGCTGGTAGAGATGGACGGCTTTGCGGAAAACGCAGGCATCATCATCCTGGCGGCCACCAACAGACCGGACGTTTTGGATCCTGCACTTTTGAGACCGGGCAGATTCGACAGGCAGATAGTCATCGGAATACCGGACATCGTAGGCAGAGAAGAGATTTTCCGCATCCATTCCAGAAACAAACCGCTTGATAAGAGCGTCAACCCTAAGGTGCTGGCAAGACGTACGCCGGGATTTTCGCCTGCGGATATTGAGAACATGCTCAACGAAGCGGCGCTTTTGGCTGCCAGAAGAAACGGGCTGAAGATAAGGATGGAGGAGATAGAAGAAGCCATCACCAAGGTTATCGCAGGACCGGAGAAGAAGAGTCGTGTCATCAGCGAAGAAGAGCGAAAGCTGACTGCGTACCATGAAGCGGGACATGCAGTGGTAGCCCATACCCTGCCGAAGACGGATCCGGTACACCAGATCACCATAATACCAAGAGGACGAGCCGGCGGATTCACCATGATACTGCCGAAGGAAGATAAATACTACGGAACCAAGGAAACCATGCGGGAGCAGATCATCCACCTGCTGGGCGGACGTGTCGCCGAGATGCTGACACTGGACGACATCAGCACGGGCGCCAGCAACGACATCATGCGGGCTACCGAGATCGCCAAGGAGATGGTCACCAAGTACGGATTCAGCGAAAAGCTGGGACCTGTCAACTACAGCTCTTCCGACGAAGTTTTCTTGGGCAAAGACTTTTCCACGAGACAAAACTACTCGGAGGAAACTGCATCCGAGATCGACGAAGAGGTAAAGGCTATAATCGAGGAAGCCTTCGAAGCTGCCAGAAAGATCCTCAGCGAGCACATCGAGGAGTTGAAGCGTGTAGCAGAGGGTCTGCTGGAAGTAGAGACTCTGGACAACAAGCAGTTTGAGCAGCTTTACAACGGCGAAAAGACACCGCAGGAGCTGGCGGAGGAATTGAAGACCGAGCTGGAAAAGAAGCGCGAAAAGGACAAGAAGGAGGCTGCCGAGGCTGCCAAGATCCGCAAGAGAGAAGCTCAGATGGAGCGAAAGCGGATGGAGGAAGCGGCAAAGGCTCTGGAGGAACAGGCAAAGGGTAAGAAAGGCAAGTTCAAGCCTACCATCATGACATACAATGACGTGACGAAAAAAGCCGAGCCTTTTGATCCTAACAAGATTTCCGACGGGGAAAAGCCGGAGGAGTTTATAGATCCTGCCGATGACGATGAAGTAAGGGATCCTTACTTTGCCGACGACGACATGGGCGACGACGATTTGCCGAGCGAAGAAGAACTGGCTGTCTACGATACGGATTACCTCAGCGACGACGACCCGGAGGATATTGAGGAAGATGCAGATGCCTCAGAAGACGCCGATGCAGATACAGAAAAGGATAGAGAAGGGGACAAGTAATGAAAGTAACGGTTGCAGACTGCCTGGCACTGGATGCCTTTAAAGGTTCCGATGTCGCCGCAGGAAAAATGTACGTGTCCAACGAGGTAAAAGCCATCTCTGTTTTGGATGCCTGCAACAGCAAGGATCTGGAGCTTTACAAGGGAGACAAGGCTGAGATTTTGCTGACGGGATTTTTGAACGTCAGAAAGGACGTGGAGGAGCAGTGCCGCATCGTAGAGGGCGTTGCCGGGAAAGGCTGCGCAGCGCTGGTTGTGTACCACGTGGGCAAGGTGGTCAAATCCCTGGACAAGAAGGTGGCAGAGACTGCAGAGAGAGCGATGCTGCCTCTTATCGTCATGCCTGCGGATGCGGAATACTCGACAGCCATCACGGAGGTCATGGACAAGGTGCTGTACGGAGATAATTTCCGAAACAGCCTTATCAGCAACACCGTGTTCCATTTGCTCAACTTCGAAAAGCACAGCAATTTCCAGTCGGCAGTACGGGAAGCCGCCATCAACAACGACTTCCAGCTGATAATCCTCAGCGAAGACTTCAACCCGATTTTGACGGTGGAGACTCGCCACAAGGCGACCATAGCCGACGCCATCAAGCTGGGCAAGGAACGAAACGTAGAGAGCAATTCCAAGGTATATACCATGATAGACGTCAACGGTGTCCTGACCTATTGGGGACCGGTGACCATCAACAACGACAAATACTACATGTTCATCGTGGACAACGAGGATTCCTATACGGCAGGTGAGATCACCAAGCTGGCGGAGATCATCGAGCTTGCCATGGGCATGTGGAAATACACGCCGGAGCGGGATGCCAAGGCGGAATTTATCAAGGCGCTGATCCGTGGCAACAAGAGTCTTGCCTATACACTGAAGGACGAGGCAAAGATCAGCGGCGACGACATCCTGAGCGTGTTCTTTTCCAAGGGGATCGGTCCGGAGATGGAGAGCCAGGTATTTTCCGAGTTTGAAAAGGAAGAAGACTTAAACGTCATGAAGATCACCGAAGGGGACGAGACCTACGGCATGATCTTGACCTACGAAGACGAAGAGCCGGGCAGCCGCGACCTTAAAAACAGCTGCGTGCAGCTTTTCAATAAGCTGAAAGGCAACAAGAAAGCGCGCATTTTCCATGTGACGGGGCTCAACGGTATCGAAGGTGCAGGGGATGCTTACAGGCTCATCAGCGAAAGCTGGTCATTCGTGCAGAGCGTTTTCCCTTACAAGCGGGTGTTCACCAAATACGAGCTGACGTTGGTTAGCAACTGCATCAACATTCAGATACAGGGCGGATTTGTAAAGAAGAACTATATCGAGCTTCTGGAGCCTTTCAAGGAGGCCGGGGAAAACAAGGGCAAGCAGCTCCTTGAGACTCTGGAGACCTTCGTGCTGGACGCCGGCATGAACAGCGGCAAGACGGCTGAGTTCATGGGGATACACACCAATACGGTCCAGTACAGGCTGAAGAAGATCAATGAAATGCTGGGTGTGGAAATCACCGGCAACCGGGTCATTCCGGGGCTGACCATGGCGCTGGCGCTGAAGCGGCTGGAGCGGGTCGTTAGCTAGAGCTTTAAAAATGCTGATTTGTCCGACGGTACGACCGCCGGAGATGCAGATAAACTATTGACGGCGATGGAAAAGGAGAAGACTATGTATTTCAACTATCTTGAGAAAGCCGATCCTGAAGTGACGGCAGCAGTGAAGCGGGAGATCAACAGGCAGGAAACCAAGATCGAGATGATCGCTTCGGAGAATTTCGTCAACTACGAGATCATGGAAGCGGCAGGCAGCGCACTGACCAATAAGTACGCAGAGGGTTATCCGGGCAAAAGGTACTACGGCGGCTGCGAGTTCGTGGACGAAGTGGAAACTTTGGCAATCGAGCGTGCCAAGAAGATATTCGGCGCGGACCACGCCAACGTGCAGGCCCACAGCGGAGCTAACGCCAATACGGCGGTCTATCAGGCGGTGCTGAACTACGGTGACACGGTGCTTGGCATGGATCTTTCCAACGGCGGACACCTTTCCCATGGTTCTCCAGTAAATATTTCCGGTAAATCCTATAATTTCGTCTCATATGGACTTGATCCTGAGACGGAAATGATCGATTTTGACAATGTTCGGGAGCTGGCGTTGAAGCACAAGCCGAAGCTGATCGTGGCAGGTGCGTCCGCTTACCCGAGGACCATACATACGGATAAATTCAGAGAGATCGCAGATGAGGTGGGCGCCATTTTAATGGTGGACATGGCCCACATCGCAGGATTGGTAGCGGTTGGACTTCATCCGAACCCAATGGATCATGCGGATATCGTGACCAGCACCACCCATAAGACTTTGCGCGGCCCGCGAGGTGGACTGATCCTTTGCAAGGAAGAATATGCAAAGGCTATCGACAAGGCGATTTTCCCTGGTACGCAGGGCGGTCCGTTGATGCACATCATCGCAGCCAAGGCTGTATGCTTCAAGGAGGCTATGGATCCTGAGTTCAAGGTTTACCAGCAGCAGGTCATCGACAATGCTCAGGCTCTTGCAAAGGCTTTAAAGGCAAAGGGCTTTGAGCTGGTTTCTGACGGGACCGATAATCATCTGGTCCTGGTGAAGCTGATCAACAAGAACGTGACCGGTAAGCTGGCAGAAAATCTGCTGGACGAAGCCAATATCACTACCAATAAGAATACTGTTCCTAACGATCCGCAGAGTCCGTTCGTTACCAGCGGTTTGAGGCTGGGAACGCCTGCAATGACCAGCAGGGGCTTTAAGGAAGAGGATGTGACGAGAACGGTGGATGCCATCGCTCTGGTTATCGACAATCCGGAGGATGCAGCTGCCATGGATCAGGCACGCGCCATCGTCAAGGAACTGACTGACAAATATCCGCTGCACAAGAAGTTCAGAGGGTAGGGCTACCAAATCCAAATAAAGAACAAACGCCTGATGGAATACCGGCTGCGATGTCCTCGTAAGCAAGCTTACTGCGGATTACGCAGCCGATACCCCATCAGGCGTTTTCTTTCTATTAACGATGTGACATGTCAAATGCCCATACATTGTAGTGCGGACATCACCGGAGGAATATTCCCCTGCCCTTTTACTAAGGATGAAAACCAATCAGCATGGTGCGATTACAGTTCTTCGGGTGGTTCCTGTCGTTCCTCCTGTGCTTTCTTATATTGCCCCAGCAGCCCATCGTATTTCTTGCCTGCCAGGCGGAAGTAGACCTCAAAACAGGCAGCCGTCGCGATGAAGATAGCCACGAAGATGGCGAGAAAGACTAACCATGGCCCCACATACATATTGGGGATCCATCCAAACACGATGGCAATGAGTGACAGCAGAGGCAAAAAGGTCACCGCAAACAATCCCAGGCGGTAAGAATAACGCATCTTCTTTATGACGGAATCTGTGAAGCAGAGCAACTGCAAAAATGTGGCAACGAGGGACAAAAGAAATATGGATAGTGTTTCCGTCAGAGGCGCCACAGTCTGCCCGCCAAGAAAACGGGACATTAGATACAGCAGTTGGATCACCGTGAACATAAAGCAGAGAGAGATTACCCACTGCGCGAGAAATTTTTTATTCATTTTGACAACCTCCTTTCGAGATTGTGGAGTTTTTCTTTTAAAGTGACAGCGTATTGGCGGGAAACGTAGAGCCTTTCCCCGTTTTCCATGGTCAGGATCATCCGCCCACCCATTTCCGGGCAGAGGGAGCGGATCTTCAGGAAGTTGACGATGGTGGATTTTGATGCGCGGAAAAAGTCCGTGCCTGCCAGTCGTTCCTCCAGCTCGTACAGCCTGAGAGGGCTTTCGTAGACGCTTTCAGCGGTGTAAAAGAAGGTCTTTTTGTCCACCGACTCTATGTAAAGGAGTTCCTTCAGGTCTATCAGGTGTGTCTGGCCGTCCTTGACGCCCGTCAGCTTTTGTTGGAAAATTCGCAGCAGGGCGACGATTCGCAGGATATCTTCATCAGCAGCAGGGCAGTTGATGATTACTTCTGTATCTTCAAAGGCCGGATCCTGGTTTAAAGTGATTTTCATTTCGCAGTAAGCTCCTTTCCGGGAAACTGTTTCAAGTCATCGATGTTCTTGATGGGTCCATTATACGAAGCGCCGCAGCACTTTGCAACCGCAGACGAC
>JAUNBU010000089.1 GCA_030526925.1 Bacillota bacterium
CTTTCCTTTGCGATTTTTTCCCTCCCGGGAATAGTTTCCGTAACTATGATTCCCAAAATTTTCATATTTATTCAGCAAAATGCCAAAAGAACACAAGACGCTGTGAAGGCAATGTCCAACGCAAGCTGACGCTTGCTCCGACTCGCGGCTATGCCGCTCCCTGCTGTCCGTTTTGTCAGCAACTCACCTTCGGTTCGTTGGACAAAAAGGCTCAGCCCTCATGCAGACGCATTTTGATTCGTGCCTGCGGATTTTGCCTTCACAGCGTCTTGTGTTCTTTTGGCCATGCGAATTAAGACAAAAAAAGAACGGATAATCCGTTCTCCTTTATTGATGGCGTTGGTGGCAGGTATAAAGATGCACTCCGCAGGAGCAGATGGGGGTGTGAGGATAGCATGAGTAAGAGGATCGGAACAGCCCCTCGTGCTGTCTGAGCAGCGGAGCTGCGAGTTCACGAGGGCTCCCGATCCTTACGAAGGGTATCCCAGACCCCTCTGCGACGAGGACAGCAGCTTTATACCTGCCACCAACGACTATTACTACTAAGGTTTGCTATGCTTCCCCAAAGTCGAGGCCGTGGAAGTCGGAGCCTTTGGTGATGTGCAGGTGGTATTTCTCCGCCAGCTGAATAAATCGCATAGTCTGCTCCTCGTTCTGGTCGGGGTGGTAGCATTCCAGTCCCTTAAGTCCCTGCTTTTTCAAGGTCCTCAGAATACTGTCAAGTCCTGTATAAAACTCCTCCGAGCCGGGATCGCCTATCCCTCTCGTCTGGATTGGGTGAGCCAAAACAGGAATACCTCCCGCCTCTATGATGAGAGCTATGGCCTCAGCCGTTTTCAGCTTTTCCTTCTTGATGGCTTTGGCTTCTCTGCTTCCCAGAAACTGTCCGTCGGCAAAGGCAGCCTTGGGATGATCCACATATCCCTTTTTTGCCAGGGCCCTGGCGATGATCGGTTTACCGATATAAGCATTCGCCTGCACCTGCTTCAGATCTTCCATGGAAATCTCATATCCCATTTCCCTGAGCAGTCCGATGAGCCGTTCATTTCTGGCGTTACGTTTTTCTGCCAGGTCCTGCAGCACATCTTTCAGGTGCCGGTTATCCACGTCAATATAGTATCCCAAGATATGAAGACCGATGCCAGCCTCCGTCTCCGTGGCCAGCTCAATGCCGGTCACCACCTTCAAATTAACGGCTTCCCCGGCAATCAGCGCCTCTCTCACGCCATCCACGCCATCGTGATCCGTGATGGCGATCATGTCGTAATCCAGCTCCTTCGCCTTCTTAACGATCGACGTAGGCGACGCCTGCCCATCGGAATAATTGGTATGAATATGAAAATCCACTTTATACTGGTCCATTTTGCCTACCTTCTGTAAAGAAGCCCTTCTGCCACTTCGTCGGCTTTGACCTTTCCCGCCAGCTCTTCTGCCAGCTTCAGCGCAAACTCCATCGCATATGCCGGCCCTTTGCCTGTGATGATGCCGCCGTCAGAAACGACGTTATCCGGCGAGACTTCCGCACCCTGCAGCTGATTTTCCATGCCCGGATAGATGGTAGCCTTTCTGCCATGAAAAACTCCGCAGCTTCCAAGCACCATAGGCGCTGCGCAGATGGCTGCCAGCCTTTTGCTGCCGCCCTTCTCAATATCCTTTGCAAAACACTTGATATGGTCCGCAAGCCCTTCATGCTGCTGCAGATTGGCTGCACCCGGCATACCGCCTGGCAGCACGATCATCTCACATGACGGGTAATCCGTCTCCTCGTAGAGTATGTCTGCCTCCACGCAGATGCCGTGGGTTCCTTTCACCGTCTTTTCCCCGGTTATGGAAACGGTCTGTACTTTCAGATCTGCCCTTCTCAGGACGTCCACGACGGTGAGCGCTTCAACTTCTTCGAAGCCGTCTGCCAAATGAACATAAATCATATTATCGTTCCTCCCTGAAATAGTTATTGCCCAGATCGCCCGGAGGCTGGCTTTCCTTTCGCTTTTTGTAGGTACTGAATATGACGATCAGGATGGTGGCAACGTATGGTATCATGTCCACCAAATACTGTGATACGCCGAACCCCATGGCCTGAAGCTTCAGTCCCAGAATACTCAAGCCGCCGAAAAGCACGGCGCCGAAAAATCCCTTGATCGGATTCCACGCCACGAAGATGACCAGAGCTACTGCGATCCAGCCTCTCCCGTTGACGATGTTTTCCTGCCAGATAGGCATTCGCACCAGGGACAGATATGCTCCGCCCAGACCGCAAAAGGCTCCTCCGATGAGGATATGCACGTATTTATAAAGATTCACGTTGATCCCCGAAGCGTCTGCTGCTGCATTATTTTCCCCGAGAGCCTTTAAATTCATACCTATTCTCGTCTTATACATGTATACCGCTGCCAGACCGCAGACTACATATCCCAAGTATACGAAAACATCCTGCTGGAAGAAAATCGGTCCGATGACCGGAATGTCTCCCAAAACAGGGATAGAAACCTTGCTGAAAAAGCTGGTGATCTCAGATGGCGCACTGGATCCCAGAAGCGGCTCTCCCACAAACTGGGCGAATCCCGTTCCAAAAATGGTAAGCGTAAGACCGCACACCACCTGATTGGCACGAAGGGAAACGGTAAGCACTCCGAAGATCAGCGCTCCTCCTGCCCCTGCCGCTGCCGCTGCTGCCAGCGCCAGAAGCGGACTTGATGTATTGAGCCCTGCCAAAAATCCCATGGCGGCACCCATGAGCATCATTCCTTCAACGCCCAGGTTCATGCTGCCCGATTTCTCTGTTATCAGTTCTCCCAAGGTGGCAAATACCAGCGGTGTTCCCGCTACGATACAAGCTGCTAAAAATGCTACCATCTATGCCACCTCCTTTGCCTTGTTCCTGCCGATGTGTACTCTGTATCTCATGAAGAATTCGCTTCCCAGTACAAAGAAAAGTATAAGACCCTGTACTATATCGGAAACTGCGCTCGGTACGCCTAGTGCGATCTGGATGTACTCGCCGCCCTGAACCAGCATGGCAAACAGCACACAGATCACCAGCGTATAACCTGCATTCAGCTTGGAAAGCCATGCAGTGATGATGGCGGTAAACCCATATCCGTTGGCTATGCCAAATACCAAGGTCTTCTCTATAGCGGAAGCCTGGATCATTCCCGTGATCCCGCACAGACCTCCCGACACCAGCATGGCAACCACGATGACCTTGCTTATGTTCATTCCGGCGTATCTTGCTGTCTCAACGCTTTCGCCCACGACGGCGATCTCATAACCGGTCTTGGTATAATTCATGAAAAAGAACACTGCTACCGTAGCAATGATGGCAACGATCCAGCCTATATGGACTCCTCCCAGAGAAGGCAGGACCGCATTTTCCGAAAAGGTCGCTATCCTCGGAAACCCGCCTGCCGCAGGATCGATCCAAGGACCGTATTGGAGGTATGTAACGAATTTGATCGCCACATAGTTCATCATCAGAGTAAATATGGTTTCATTGGTTCCCAATTTCGCCTTAAAAATGGCAGGGATAAACGCCCATATACCGCCGCAGATAGCAGCTGCCACCATCATCAGCACCAACATCAATGCCTGAGGCGTATCCGGGCTCAGATTGAGAGCCACCCAGGTAGCGCCCAGTGCGCCCATGGTGATCTGCCCTTCTGCTCCGATATTCCAGAACTTCATCTTAAAGGCAACGATGATGCCCAGGGATGTGATGATCAGGGGCACTGCCTTAACTATGGTCTGCTTGATCCTCAGCTCCGTTCCCACGGAACCCATGATTATTTCCTTGAAAATATAGAGCGGATTGAGACCGAAAATCATCAGGATGATGCCTGCGAATGCGATGGACGCCGCAACTGCGATGATCGTAATGATGATTTCTTTTTTTCTCGGGATATCATCCCGCTTGGTGATTCTTATAAAATCCATCAGACGCTCACCTCCTCGCTCTGTTCCTCCGTCTTTCCTGTCATAAGCAGTCCTATATCTTCCTTGGTCACATCATCAGGATCCACTATGCCTGTGACCTCTCCGTGGCACAGCACCATGATTCTGTCGCACAGATCCATCAGAACATCAAGATCTTCTCCTACGAACAGGACTCCCACGCCCTTTGACTTCTGCTCATTGAGCAAATCGTAGATCTTATATGAAGCGCCTATGTCCAGTCCTCTGACGGCATACGCCGTGATCAGTACCCTTGGAGAGGAGTCGATCTCCCGCCCCAGAAGCACCTTCTGAACATTTCCGCCGGAAAGCTTCTTCACCGGGGTGTAGATGCTCGGCGTCTGTATGTCCAGCGCCTTTACGATCTTATCCGCTTTCTTGATACAAGGACCCCGCTTTAATACTATACCCGGCTGATTCTGGTAGTCCTTTAAGATCAGGTTATGGACGATGTCCATTCCTCCTACCAGCCCCATGCCGAGACGGTCTTCCGGTATGAAACCCATGCGTATCCCCAGACGTATGATGTCACGCGGCGTCTTGCCTATGAGGTTATCCCCTTCGAAGTATATCCGTCCCTTTTCCGCAGAGATCAGACCTGCGATCACCTCGCACAGCTCCTTCTGTCCGCTGTTGGCGACACCCGCCACTCCCAGAATCTCATGAGAACTGAGATCGAAGCTGACATGTGAAAGGGCTTCCTTGCCCTCTGCGTCCAGTACCGTCACCTCGTCCATCTGAAGAAGCGGCTTCTTCTGATCGTACTTTTCCTTCTCTATGGAAAGATCCACCTTCTTTCCCACCATCATTTCTATCAGGTTGGATATCTCCACGTCCTTGGTCACCACGGTTCCTATGGACTGTCCCTTCCTGAGAACGGTAACTCTGTCGGAGATCTCCATTACCTCGTTCAGTTTATGGGTGATGATGACCACGGAACATCCCTGCTCCTTCATGTTCCTTATCACCCGGAACAGCTTTCTGATCTCCTGCGGGGTCAGTACCGCCGTAGGCTCGTCCATGATCAGTATCCTTGCCCCGCGATACAACACCTTGATGATCTCCAGTGTCTGTTTTTCTCCAACAGACATATCGTAGACCTTCTTATCCGGATCCACGTCCAGACCATACTGGTCAGAAAGCTCCTTAACGCTCCTGGTCAGCGCCTTGCCATGGCTAAAAAAGCCGCCGGGCTGCCCTATGACGATATTCTCCTTCGCCGTCATCACGTCCACCAGCTTGAAATGCTGATGGATCATCCCGATGCCCATCTTGATGGAATCCTTTGGCGAGGAAAAGTGTACTTCCTCTCCGTCGATCTTGATGGTGCCCGTGTCGGGTGTGTATATGCCCGACAGCATGTTCATCAGTGTGGATTTGCCGGCTCCGTTTTCTCCCAGCAAAGCATGGACCTCCCCGGGGCGAACCTGCAGGTTTACATTGTCGTTCGCCTTGAGTGCTCCGAATATTTTGCTGATGTTTTTCATTTCTATTGCCAGATTCTCTTGCACCGTATTCCTCCAGATATTATGATATATAAACAGCATGAGGGGGACCGGAACGGTTCCCCTCAATACTATATCATATTATTCATTTCCAATAAATAGTTTCTTCATCTGCCTTAGTTAGATGTAGCCGTAACGCCTTCAACTTCACCGCTGATCTTCCAGATTTCTTCATCGGTCAGCTCCTGACCGTCTTCGCACAATACGTCTCCGCTATTGTATCTGATCAGACCGGAGAATACCTTGAATTCGCCGTTTTCCATCTGTGCCTTGACTTCGTTGATCTGCTCAACGGCATCTTCCGGCACTGCAGGACCAAGCTCGTCGATACAGATCATACCGCTAGCCATGGATCCGTAGCTGCTGAACGGCTGAGTTCCCGTCGGAGCAAAGCTTCCATCCAGGATCGCAGCAAAGGTCGGAGTAAAATATGCTGACATATCCCAGTAAGGAGCCGTGATATACTGATCTCCTGCTACGTTGTTATTATAATTCCACCCTGTAGTGTAAATGCCTGCCTCCTGAGCTGCCAGCTGAGTCGCTGTGGAGTCTGCATGATAGGTGAGCACGTCACAATCAGCTGCGATAAGCTGTTCTGCTGCAGCCTTCTCTACTTCTGCATCGCCCCAGGTATTGATATAAACCACCTTTACTTCCACGTCAGGGTTTACTGCCTGTGCGCCGAGTGTAAAGGCATTGATACCGATCTGTACCTCTGTGTAAGGGTATGCTGCTACATAGCCCAGTATGCCGCTTTCACTGGTTGCTGCTGCTGCCATACCGCTCAGGTATCTGGCTTCTTCCATGGATCCGAAGAAGTTCTCCATGTTGGTCTCGTTCTGATAAGGTCCTGAGAAATGCAGGAAGGTAACGTCATCATATTCTCCTGAATTTGCCAGCTCATCGAGAGCAGGTCCAAATCCGAAAGAGCATCCCACGATGATGGTACATCCCTGGTCGATCAGGTTAGTCGCCGCATCCTTTGACGCCTGAGTATCTCCGTCATTTACGTTTTCTTTCTTGATCAGTTCCACGCCGTTTTCTTCAGCTGCCTTTTCCAGGCCTTCGTTCATGCACTGAGTAAATCCGCCGTCATTGATGGAACCGATAAAGATACAGCCGACCTTTACGCCATCGCCGCTTTCTTCGTCACCGCCGCCGCAAGCTGTAAAGGCAAATGCCATGATCACAGCCAGCATCACTACAAGAATTTTTTTCATGTTCCTCTTCCTCCGTATTATTTTGTAATATGATATAGTTACATTATAAAGGTTATTCTGCTCCAAGCCAATAAAAAATCTCAATTAAATCGAAATTTTTTGAAAAAAATAAAGCCCGGGCTTGCCGGACTTCATGCGAAGGTAATATTACCGTCTTCTATTTTTTTGATGACTGCCAGGGATTCTACCCTGTAGCCCCGTTCTTTGAGCCTCTGTGCGCCGCCCTGAAACTGCTTCTCTATGACTGCTCCGATCCCGACTACCGTTGCCCCTGCCTTTGCTATCAGCTCCGTAAGAGCCAGGGACGCCTGACCGTGGGCCAGAAAATCATCCAGGATCAAAATACGCTCACCCGGCTTCAGCAGCTTTTCCGAAACGACGAAACATGATACGGTCCCCTTGGTAAAGGAAATCGCCTCTGCGCTGTGAAAGCCTTCCGTCATGGTATTGGGCTTCGCTTTCTTGGCAAACACCACCGGCGCATAGTCAAAACATGGGGATGCCATACAGGCTACGGCAATACCGCTGGCTTCCACCGTCAGGATCTTGTCTACCTTCTCACCGGCAAACCGCTTCCTGAATTCCTCACCGACCCGCTGCAAAAATCCAACGTCCAGCATATGGTTGAGAAACATGTCCACCTTGACGACTTCAGTACCTATGGCGACTCCCTCGCTGAGGATTTTCTCTTCAAGCTCCTTCATGGGCGGTCCACCTACTGCTTTTCTTCTTCCTTGAAAAGCTCTTCCAGCCCCTCGAATGATATTTCTTCTGTATCGTCCGCTCTCTCAGGCGCTGCTTCTTCTGTTAATTCAGGCAGGTCGATCTCGATATCGTCAAAATTGATCTCAGGAATTTCGTCGCCCATGGTCTGTACAGGATCCTCCGACGGGATCAAGTCTTCCAGGGAAATCTCCTGAACGGGCTCCTCTGCGGCAGCTTCTTCCGGGACCTGTTCCTCTACTGCGACTGCCTCCTGCACCAGTTCCGTTACCGGCGCTTCCTGCACCTGCTGCACAGGATCAGGTATATAGGTATCTGCGGCAACTACAGGCTCCTCCACTGCTATTTCCGGAGCAGGGAAATCCACATCAGCATCCACATCACTGCTCAGATCCCACTTGATCTCGTCAGCTTCCGGAAGCTTGCTCTTCAGGCTGTCGATCCTTCCTGCAGTACGCAGGATATTGGTTTTTATCTCGACAAATTCCTCTTCCATGGAATTGATCTGCTGATTATACTTGCCCTTCAACGCCATCATCTTTTCTTTTTCGGCATCGACTTCCGCCTTCATTGCGGCTTTTTCGGCTTCTACAGCCTGCCTGGCTGCGTTCAGCTCATCGCTGATCATCTGCCTCTCGGCTTCCATGGCGGCACGCATCTGCTCCAGCTCTCTCTCCTGCTGAGCCACACGCTCTCTGCCTTCTGCCAGGATACTTTCGACTTCTTCCTTCGCCTGATTTATGATGTCGTTGCTGCTCTTCTTGGCTTCCATGATAAGACTGACGTACAGCTCATTATTATCGTCATACTTCTGGTACTTGTCCTTCAGTTCATTGAGTTCGCTTTCGTATGCACCTTCCATCTGTTCAATATTTTTTTCATACAGATCGCAGAGCTGCTG
>JAUNBU010000090.1 GCA_030526925.1 Bacillota bacterium
GCCTTGCAGACGGCCCTGCGGGATGCAGGATGATCTTAAGAACTGAACAAAAAAACAGAAAAGCATAGAGACGCTTGAAAGCAGCTCTATGCTTTTTGTTAAGGCTCGGGATACTGCTCTGCAACGTATTCTTTGGCGCATTTTATAAATTCTCTTACCGCCTTGGAGCAGGTGTTTTGGGAACGGACGCCGATGCCGATGGTTCGGAAGACAGGTGTGCTTAATTCCATGCATTTGACAGGCAGAGATACCTTATCCAACACCAGCTTTGAGAAGATGCTGTAGCCATAATTTTCGGCTACCATCAGGATGGCGGCATAATCGCTGGTGAGAGTTAATTTTGATTTGGGGGACACGCCCAGTTCATTAAAGAGATCTACTATCTCAGAATCATTGTCATAGGAGAGACTGATATATGGCTCGCTTTCCATTTCTTTAACCGGGAATTTATCCAGCTTAGCGAGGGGATGGTCCGGCGATACGATGGCCATCATGGGCTCCTTGTACAGAGGCAGTACATCTAGTTTTTTCTTCGCAGGCATGACGAAAAATCCACAGTCTGCTTCAGATCCGTATAACAGAGCTTCCGCCTCATCTCTGGTTTCTCGTGCCAGCAGGTTGAATTCGATGCGAGGGTATTTCTCGTTGAAGCGCTGGATGATGTCGGGAATCCAGTTTATCAGAACGCTTTCTAAGGAGACGATGGTGATGGTCCCGCTTTCTATGTTATTGATCTCGTCGATTTCTCTTGCCAGGTCTCTTTCGCTGTGATGCAGCTGGCGGATGAGGGGGAGCAGCTGTCTTCCCTCAGATGTGAGCTTTACACCTCCGTATTCTCTTGTGAATAGAGTCATATCCCAGGTTTGCTCCATGGCATTGATGATATAGCTGATGCCTGCCTGAGTATAGCCCAACTCATCGGCTGCTTTTTTGAAGCTACCGGTCTCAGCCACCTTTAAAAAGACCTTTGCATTGGTATTGTTGGTTTGATTTTTCATGATCGTTCCTCCTTGACAAAAGGATTTCTTTAACTTGACATCAGATATACCCGTTTTACTTTTATTACCATGAGTATTATAATACAGAAAACTGAATAGAGTAAAGGAATTTTTACCCTAAGTACAAGGAAGGGAAGATAGATGTTCTTAACCATGATAGTAGAAGCAGATAAAAATGATGCAGCATCGTTGGTCAGGGATCTGACCGCATTAAATCTGAATACGATTTTTGTGACATGCTCAAATGGTGATGATGCGATGGAGTATCTGACATCTACCGAAAAGGAAATGGATGTGTTTTTTATAAACACCAAACTTCCGACGATCAGCGGGTATGAATTGGCAGGGAAAATCAGAAATCATAAAAAATACGCTTACACACCAATCGTTTTCTTAGCAGGCGATAATGTGAACAGATTGCAGACCTTCCAAAAATACCACTGCTATGATGTCATAGAGAGTCCATCCTATGAGAATATCATAATAGAGAAGGTGTCATTTCTTCTTCATTCAGTAGATGCGAGAAAGAAAGCTTGGGAAAAAAAGAAGACCGTGAAATTCTCTGCAAGGGAAGGCGATGTGTTCGTAGACGTTTCCAATATCATTGCCCTTGAGGTGGTTGGGAAAGATTGCATGGTCTATACGACTAACAAAACCTATCTGCTTCCGAGAAAGACCATGTATGAGACACTGGGTGATATAGATGAGCCGTATCTGGTAAGATGTCATAAGTCGTTTGCGGTCAATGTTCTGCACATGACGGGGCTTACGAAGAAGAGACGCAATTTGTGGGAAGTGATCTATGATCGTGAGGATTACGAAGTGAAATGTCTGGTAGGCGGCGCCTATTACGATTCGGTGATGAAATATTATGAAAAGCTTATCGACAGCAACAGGGCTGTTGAGAATACATAATACTGACGAATGGTGCAGTTTTGCGACGAAAAATGTAAAGATGCGTTCGGTTCATGCCATCATGCGTCCAAGTTATTGAAGAAGTAAATAATTCTGAATATAATGGAGAACGAAATCATTACTTACGTTATTGTTTTTGAGTTATAGGAGGAATTATTTATGGGTAAAAAAATCCCTATGTGGCAATGTATCATTGTCATGGCAGTAATGATCTTTTTACTGTTCTGGACTGTCATGAAAGACAGCGGTGGAGAGGCACACATTGGATTGATCGTAGCAGCAGTTTTTGCAACGATCATCGCATCGATCAACGGGTGGAAATGGGCCTTTCTTGAAGCGGGGATCCTGGCCGCCATCAACAGGACCATGCAGGCATGTCTGATTCTGATGGTAGTAGGTATGATGCTGGCATCCTGGGCGGCAGGTGGTGTGATACCTTCCATGATGTACTACGGTATCAAAGTTATTTCACCGGCGATTTTCCTGTTTACAGCTTGTATCCTGTGTTCTGTGGTTTCTCTGGCAACTGGGTCATCCTGGTCGACGGCAGGCTCCATGGGCGTTGCGCTCATCGGCGTTGGTGTGGCACTGGGCTTTCCTACGTATATGACTGCAGGTGCAGTTATATCGGGCGCTTATTTTGGGGACAAGATGTCGCCGTTATCAGACACCACGAACCTGGCTCCCGCAATTGCAGGTTCAAATCTGTTTGAGCACATCAAGCACATGATCTTTACAACAGGACCGTCGCTGATAATCGCACTGGTGGTATATTTGGTAATAGGATTTACGCACCACGGCAGCAACTCGGCTGACACAAGTACCATTGACTCGATTCTGGGAATGATCACGGATAACTTCGATGTTGGATTGATTTATTTGATCCCACCTGTATTCGTAATCGCTGCGGTGGCATTGAAGTTGCCCGCACTGCCGTCACTTATAGGTGGTGTGCTTCTGGGTGTACCGTTCATGCTGATGCAGGGCGAAGCGTTTACCGACTTGTGCAATCTGTTGAACAACGGGACTTCACTCTCAGAAGAATATCTGGCTTCTATCGCAGATGATACCGTGCTCAGCGAATTAGGCGGACTTCTTTCAGGTAGCGGTCTTCAGGGAATGCTCTGGACAGTATCTCTGATCCTGTGTGCCATGGTATTCGGCGGCATCGTCGATTGTACCGGCATAATGGGGACGATAGCGGCGGCATTGCTGAAGATGGCCAGAGGAACGAGAGGCGGACTGGTAGTCTGCACTGCTGTTACGTGCTTGTTTATAAATGCTACTTGCTGCGACCAGTATCTGGCAATAATCCTGCCTGGAAGAATGTATAAAGAAGCATTTGAAGACAGAAGATTGAAGCCTAAGAACCTTTCAAGAGCGCTGGAAGATACGGCGACACTTACATCAAACTTCTTCCCTTGGAACACCTGCGGAGCTACCATGCGTCAGTTCCTGGGTGTAAACAGTGCATATGTGCCGTTTGCAGTTCTCAACTGGGTGAATCCTCTCGTGTCCATGTTCTATGGTTTTACGGGAATCACCATGGAGGAGATGACGGACGAAGAATATCAGCAGATTTTGGAAGACAGAGAGCTTGCCAAGAAGGAAGCACTCAAAGCGGCGGAAGCTTAATGAGCTAAACTTGTTATTTTCCTCCTTACTAAATAATAAGGAGTTAAATAAGTGAATAAATGCAGCAAAGCGGGATGCTATCAGCATTCCGTTTTGCGTTGCAGGGAGGGGGACACGGATTGCACAAAGGAAAGGCTGAAACGGGGGATTCTGTGGCATACTGATATCACAAGAAGTTCTTTAATTTGGGATAAGAAATCCCCGTTTTACTTTCGTTATGGCGAAGCCTATAATGGTCTGAGCGAATGGTAACACATTATAAAAGTCTGATTTATTATTTAACTGGAGAGGAAGTGTTATTTATGAGAAGTAATGGGAAGAGAGGAATCAGGTGGCTGATTGCTCTTGCTACAGTGTTTGCGGTGATGTGCCCGCTGATGGTATTCGCCGCAGAAAAGGAATACGTTCCGGGGATGTATGCGACCTTCTGGTCCCTGGTGCCACCGGTGGTAGCCATCGTGCTGGCACTGATCACCAAGGAGGTCTACAGCTCGCTGTTCATCGGTATCGTCGTGGGAGGGCTCTTTTATTCGGGATTCTCCTTTGAAGGGACCTTCAACCATGTATTGAACGAAGGAATCATTGCAGTCCTTTCCGACAGCTATAATGTGGGAATACTGGTGTTCCTGGTGGTCCTGGGCGTCATGGTGTGTCTGATGAACAAGACGGGAGGCTCTGCTGCCTTCGGATTATGGGCAGAGGAGCATATCAAGAGCCGTGTGGGAGCACAGCTTGCGACGGTGGCTTTGGGTGTCCTGATCTTTATCGACGACTATTTCAACTGTCTGACAGTGGGAAGCGTCATGAGACCGATCACCGATAAGCACCACGTATCGAGAGCAAAGCTGGCATATCTCATCGACGCTACGGCAGCGCCTGTATGCATCATCGCACCGATTTCTTCCTGGGCAGCAGCTGTTACCGGCTTTGTTCCGGGAGAAGATGGATTTTCCGTCTTCATTCGTGCCATCCCGTACAATTTCTATGCGTTGCTTACCATCATCATGATGATAGGAATCACGCTGATGAAGGTGGACTACGGTCCTATGCGCAAGCACGAGGACAATGCTATCCTCAGGGGCGACATTTATACCACACCTGACAGACCGTATGCTGATGCTGCCAAGGAACTGACCGAAGGCAAGGGAAAGGTGATCGATCTGGCGTTGCCGATCGTGATACTGATCGTTCTCTGTACTGCAGGCATGCTCTATTCCGGTGGATTTTTCTCCGGTGCAGGATTCATAGAGGCCTTTTCACAGAGCGATGCTTCAGTAGGTTTGTCTCTGGGAAGCTTGTTTGCACTGATAATTACTATCATATTCTACCTGCTCAGGAGAGTCCTCAGCTTTACCGACTGCATGGGCTGCGTGCCTGACGGGTTCAAGGCCATGGTACCTGCCATCCTGATACTGACCTTCGCATGGACGCTGAAGGCTATGACCGACAGTCTGGGTGCAGCGCCGTTCGTAGCGGGCATCATGGAAAGCAGTGCCGCAGGGCTTATGAACTTCCTGCCTGCCATCATCTTCCTTATCGGGTGTTTCCTGGCGTTTGCAACGGGAACATCCTGGGGAACCTTCGGGGTGCTTATCCCGATCGTAGTCGTTGCCTTTGCAGGAACGGATGAGACAATGATGATTATTTCCATTTCTGCATGTATGGCAGGGGCTGTATGCGGCGATCACTGTTCTCCGATTTCCGATACTACCATCATGGCATCGGCAGGGGCACAGTGCAACCACATCAATCACGTCAATACTCAGCTGCCGTATGCCATCACCGTAGCTGCCGTATCCTTTGTGAGCTACATAATCGCAGGCTTTGTAAAGAGCGTGGTGGCGCTTCCTATCGCCATCGCTCTGATGGTCGTAATGCTGCTTGTAATGAGAAAGATCTTCGGCAGGGAAAAGGCAGAATCGGAAGCATGATCCAACTAATCGGCATAACTTATGAACTGAAATAAATCAGACGACGGAAGCGAACGATGAAAAAGCATAGCGCTTTTTGCAGAACTTTTTGCAAAGATGGCGCTATGCTTTTTTTAATGGTTTTGCCAGCTCCTGGGACATAAGGATGAACTTTTTCAGGGATGGAGTGAGACTGCCGGAGGAGCGGATACCTATGCCCAGGGTACGGTATACGTTTTCCGAGAACTCTTTAATGACTACGTTGTCCGGCAGCAGGCTTGACTGGATCTTGGACAGGATATAAACGCCCAGATTCTCTGCGACCATGGAAATGGCGCCTGTGTCGCTTGCCAAGTAGTGCTTGATGTTGGGCGAAAAGCGTTTCTTCTGCTGGACCATAATGACAAGATCGTCCCATCCGGGCACGGACATGATGAAATCGCAGCCATTGAGCGCTTCGATGGGCACCGTATCGTAGGCGGCGAAGGGATGATTTTCGGACATGATGAGGCAGACAGGATCGTCAAAGAGAGGCAGGAATTCCAGCCCCTTTTCCTCGAAGCGGCTGATAAAACCTATGTCGATCACGTTATTCTGAAGGTCGTCGATGATTTCCGAAAATGCACCCTCCTGTATGGATATTTCAATGTTGGAATAGATATTTGTAAATTCCCGTATCACCTTGGGCGTGAAGTTGACCAGCATACTGTTGAAGGAGCTGATGCGGATCTTGCCGTCCAACAATCCATTGATGGCGTCGGCCGTCTGGTGCATGTCTGCGTCACTTTTGATGATTTGATAACAGTAAGGGAGGATCCGTTTACCGTCCTCTGTAGGCGTTATGGTCGATTTGTTTCGGATCAGTAAAGGGAAGCCCATATCTTCTTCCAATGCCTCAAGCATATGGCTTACGCCGGGCTGGGAGTATCCCAGTTCCTTGGCAGCTTTCGTAATGTTGCCCAGTTCGCATACTTTGATGAATGCAAGATAATTGATAAGATTCATAAAACCACCTTATTCCTTTTGTGAATAGACTCCATAAATAACGATTATGATATGGATTTGAAAAGGCACACTTTAACAGGTTTGTGTCGTTTTTTGTTATAACCTTATAATATCATTCGCGTTTCGAATGGTCAACCTAAAAATGATTCGATTTAATTATTGCTGCTTTGAGGATATAATTTAGGTAAGTTATCTGAACATTCTAAAAAACGACGAGCAAGGTTATTGGAATAGACTGATGGAGTGAACGGATAGTGACATCATAAAGAAGAGAAAATGAAAGGAGAACGCTATGGGTGTAAGAGTGGAAGAGCACGTGATCCTGGGAGAGCCGGAACAGAAGAAGCTGGTAACGATCACTGTGGACGGTAAGGAGATTCAAGCCAGGGAAGGCGAAAATATTCTTGCTGCTTTGGTTGCCTGCGGGATCATCGTCAATCGTTATACGGAGAAGCGAAATGAACCGAGAGGCTTGTTCTGCGGCATCGGTCAGTGTACCGACTGTGCCATGATCGTAAACGGCAAGCCCAATGTGAGGACCTGCGTCACACCGGTGAAAGCGGGAATGGTAATCGAAACCCAGTATGGAGTCGGAAAGAAGGTGGCTGTAAATGATTAAAAAAGAAGTAGTTGTGATCGGCGGCGGACCTTCGGGAATGGCGGCAGCTATAGAAGCGGCCAAGAGGGGCGCTGAGGTGCTGGTCATCGATTCCAACCAGAAGGCAGGCGGTCAGTTGTTCAAGCAGATACATAAGTTCTTCGGTTCCAGCGCTCACAGAGCGGGAGTCAGAGGGATCGATATCGGCAACGAACTGCTGACAGAAGCCAAGGAAAACGGAGTCGAGATCTGGCTCAACAGCATCGCCATCGGATTATTCGCAGGCAAGACAGTAGCCGTAGAAATCGGAACTGACGATGAAGAAAAACAGGTGGTTACGGTACAGGCGGAGAAGATCGTCATTGCCAGCGGTGCATCGGAAAACGTGGTCAGATTCAAAGGCTGGACACTTCCGGGGGTCATGGGCGCAGGAGCAGCTCAGACCATGGTCAACATCAACAGAGTTCTTCCGGGGAAGCGTATTCTGATGATCGGTACCGGGAACGTAGGTCTCATCGTATCCTATCAGCTGATGCAGGGCGGAGCAGATGTGGTTGCTCTGGTAGAAGCCGCTCCTAAGATCGGTGGATACGCGGTACACGCTTCCAAGATCACCAGGGCAGGAGTACCTATCAAGACGAGATATACAGTGGTGGAAGCACGGGGCGAAAGTAGAGTGGAACAGGCTGTCATCGGTCAGGTGGATGAAAACTGGCAGATCATACCGGGCACGGAAGAAGTCCTTGATGTGGATGCCATCTGTATCGCAGCAGGGCTTAAGCCGTTGACGGAGCTTGCCATGATGTACGGATGCAGAATGGACTTCGATCCGGTCCTGGGAGGCTGGATACCGCTCCACAACCACAATATGGAAACAAGCTGCGAAGGTATCTATGTGGCAGGAGATATCACCGGCGTTGAAGAAGCCAATACGGCTCTGGAAGAAGGACGCTTGGCAGGCATCGACATCGCAGAGAAATGCGGATACATATCGGAAGCTGACAGCGAAGCGGAGAAAGCCAAGGTCTGGGAGCGTCTGGATGGTCTGAGACTTGGTCCTCACGGAGAAGCCAGGATGCAGGCCAAACTCCATCAGATAAATCAATTCAAAGAAGCAGTGGGAGGTGAATAAACATGGCATTACTAAACGAAGGATACCTGACGCTGGAAGAATTGAAGCAGACGATTTCATACCCGTCAGAAGAGAGAATGGCGAAAGGTCCTGTAGCCATCG
>JAUNBU010000091.1 GCA_030526925.1 Bacillota bacterium
TGTCGAGCCTTTGCTTCGGGACATCCTCATGCTGCTATCTGCTCTTGCGGATTGCACTCCCAACATATCACTGCTTTTTTATAATATAGGAAATATCGGAAAGGTGTTTTTTTATTGGAAGAAAAATCGACCGTAGCGATAGGTGTTTATAGGCTCGACAAAAATTTTCTTTTTTTCTCTTGACAGTTGCATGGTTGTTCAACTATAATGGCATCAGAAGGAACAGTTGAATGTATATGCAACTAAAGTATGCATCCATATACCCCACTTTTATCAAGGAGAATTTTCAAAGGAGGTTCGATAACACATGGGAAAGAGTGAAACCACTTGCGACTGCGCCGTGATCCATGCGGATACGCTGGAACATGTGAAGCATCACATGGTAGATGAATCGTCTCTGGACAGCATGACCAAGCTGTTTAAGATTTTCGGCGACAGCACCAGGACGAGGATCCTGGCAGCCCTCAACTGCCATGAAATGTGCGTCTGCGATCTGGCAGTTCTGCTGGATATGACCAAGTCGGCAATATCGCATCAATTAAAAGTCCTGCGTGACAACAATCTCGTAAAATTTCAGAAGAAAGGAAAGCACGCCTACTACTCTCTGGCAGACGACCATGTAAAGGAAATTTTAGACGTTGCACTGGAACACATCAATGAATAAGGAATTACACCAACACGACCACGAACATCATCACGAAGAAGAATGTGGCTGCGGACATGATCATCACCACCACGATCACGACCACGACCACCATCATGGAGTATCTTGCGGCTGCGGCCACGATCATATACATCACGGTTCGTCGATCCGCAAGGATCTCATTGCCATCGGTATGGGAGCCCTTCTCTTTGCCGTCGGCCTGATTCTGGAGCACTCCATATACAATACCTTGGCAGTCATTTTGCCGATTTTCCTGGTGGGCTACCTGATCCTGGGCTGGGAAGTCATCTGGACCGCCCTGAAGAACATTTCCAGAGGGCAGATCTTTGACGAAAACTTCCTCATGTCCATCGCCACCATCGCGGCTTTTGGCATCGGTGACTTCGCCGAGGGAATGGGCGTCATGCTCTTTTACCGCATCGGTGAACTGTTTGAACATATCGCCGTGGAAAAGAGCCGTACCCAAATCATGGATGCGGTGGATATGCGTCCTGAAACGGTCAATCTGGCAGATGGCGATACCTTCCGAATCATCCCCGCAGAAGATGCCAAGCCGGGCGACATCCTCATCGTCCGCCCCGGAGACAGGATCCCGCTGGACGGCATAGTCATCGACGGGGAAAGCCGTATCGACACCTCCCCTGTTACCGGTGAGCCTGTTCCTGTAAAGGCTGTCGCTGGCACGGAAGTGATTTCCGGCTGCGTCAACGAGCAGGGTCTTCTGAAGATGGAAGTACTAAAGCCGCTGTCCGAATCCATGGTGACTAAAATCTTGGATTCCGTGGAAAATGCAGCAGCCGGCAAGCCGCGAATCGACAAGTTCATCACCAAGTTTGCAAAGGTTTACACGCCGATCGTGGTAGGGCTGGCGGTGTTGACAGCCATCATACCTTCCCTGGTATCCGGAAACTGGGACTACTGGATCGAGACAGCCATCACCTTCCTGGTCATCAGCTGCCCTTGCGCCCTGGTCATCAGCGTACCACTGGCTTTCTTCGCCGGAATCGGAGCCGCCTCCAAGCTGGGCATTCTCTTTAAAGGAGGCCTTTCCATCGAGGCCCTTAAAAAGGTCAAAGTGGTAGTCATGGATAAGACGGGAACCATCACCAAGGGGAACTTCGCCGTTCAGGAAGTACATACGTCAGGCGATCTGTCGGAAGATGAACTCCTCGCCATAGCGGCAGCCTGCGAAGCAAGCTCAACCCACCCTATCGCTGCAAGCATTCTGGATTTCGCCGGGGAAAAGCAGCTGACGGTAACAAAGGCAGAAAACGTGGAAGAGCTGTCCGGCATGGGCATCAAGGCTTCTCTGCCGGAAGGCGAAGCGCTGTGCGGCAATAAAAAACTGATGGAGCGGTTCAACATTTCCATGGATTCCTACCAAAGCGATTCAGCCGGGACCGAAGTGCTGATTGCCCTAAACGGCAGCTTTGCCGGATACATCAGCATCTCCGATACCATCAAACAAGATGCGGTATCCGCCATCGCCAATATCAAAACCAGCGGTCTGATACCTGCCATGCTGACCGGTGACGCAGAATCAAGCGCGCTGTCGGTGGCACGCGAAACGGGTATCGAGAAGGTCTGCGCCCAACTGATGCCGGACGACAAGCTCACAGCTCTGAAACAGCTGCGGGATGAATCGGGTCCTGTCATGTTCGTAGGAGACGGGATCAACGACGCACCGGTCCTTGCAGGCGCTGATGTGGGGGCTGCCATGGGAACAGGCGCCGACGCCGCCATCGAAGCCGCCGACGTGGTGTTCATGAACTCCTCGGTTGACGCCATCCCTCAGTCCATCTCCATTGCCCGGGCAACAGGCTCCATCGCTATCCAGAACGTGGTCCTGGCGCTGGCCATCAAGCTGATCGTGATCCTGCTGGGCGCCGTGGGTCTTGCCAACATCTGGGCAGCCGTATTCGCCGATACAGGAGTTGCCATGCTTTGCATCCTCAACTCCCTCAGGCTCCTATGGAAAAAGTTCTAAAAGACAGCCGGAAATCCATTTCTCTATGGGTCTCCGGCTTTTTTCTTTTTTTGTGGCCGAAATCCCTTTTTAAGAAGTGGATAACATGGTAAAATACCGAAAGAACCATAAAGACGCAACCATAGAAAACGAAACGAAAGGAGCTGGCAGACCGGCTGTCTGCCTGAAAAAAATATGGATCACAACAAACTGGCGGAGCTTTTGTTTCCGCAGATAGACAAAACTCCGGAGGAATACGAAGCCCTTTTCCCTGCCCGTAACGTACCTGAGGACGCCATGGTGACGCGACTGGGTCCAAGCCCTACCGGATTCATCCACCTGGGAAATCTCTACGGTGCATTCGTAGACGAGCGGCTGGCACACCAGTCCGGCGGGATCTTCTATCTTCGAATCGAGGACACGGACGATAAACGATACGTGGAAGGGGCCGTGGAGACCATCATCACCGCCCTTGACTTCTTCGGCATCCGCTTCGATGAAGGAGCTCTGCTGGACGGAGAAAAAGGTTCTTATGGTCCTTATTTTCAGAGCAAGCGGGGAGAAATCTATCAGTGCTTTGCAAAGGAACTTGTAAAGAAAGGCCTCGCCTACCCTTGCTTTTTGACGGAGGAAGAACTGGCTGATATCCGCCAGGCACAGGAGGCAGCTAAGGAAACTACCGGCATCTACGGCAAATATGCAGAGAAAAGCCGCAGCCTTTCCATGGAAGAAATCGAAAAGAATATAAAGGCCGGAAAGCCTTACGTAATACGGCTCAAATCCTCCGGCAATCACCACGTTCCGGCGGAAGAAATGCGATACATCAAGGTAGAGGACGCTGTCCGAGGCACCCTTTCCATGCCGGAAAACGACCAGGATATCATCATTTTGAAAGCGACGGGGATCCCTACCTATCATTTTGCCCACGTCATCGACGATCATCTGATGCGAACCACCCATGTAGTTCGTGGCGAGGAATGGCTCATGTCTCTGCCGATCCACGTGGAGCTGTTTGAAAAGCTGGGCTTTGACATGCCGATCTATTGCCATACGGCGCAGCTTCTGAAGCTGGAGGACGGCAACAAGCGAAAGCTGAGCAAGAGAAAGGACCCGGAGCTCTCTCTGGACTACTATAGACAGGAGGGCTATCATCCCCAGGCGGTCAAGGAATATCTGCTGACGATTTTAAACTCCAACTTTGAGGAATGGCGTATCGCCAATCCTGACGCATCCATCGACGAGTTCACCTTTACCACGGAAAAGATGAGCAGCGGTGGAGCGCTGTTTGACCTGAACAAGCTGAACGATGTTTCCAAGGATGTTCTTGTAAAGATCCCTGCAGCTGAGCTCTGCGAATTTTTGATTGGCTGGGCAAAGGAGTTCAAGCCGGAGATCATGCCGCTTATGGAAGGGCATGAAGAATATATAGAAAAGATCCTCGATCTGGGCCGCAGCGGCAACAAGCCGCGAAAGGATCTCATCTATGCAAAGCAGATCTTTGAGTTCATCAGCTATTTCTTTGATGATCATTTCGTCATTGAGGATACGATCCCGGAAAACGTGACCGATGAGGATGCTGTTGAAATACTGAAAAGATACCTTGACAGCTACGATCACAGCGACGATCAGAGCCAGTGGTTCGATAAGATCCGCGCCATTGCAGAGGAGCTGGGCTATGCTGCCAAGCCGAAGGATTTCAAGAAAAATCCTGACCAATACAAGGGTCATGTAGGTCATGTCAGCACGGCGATCCGGATCGCCATCATGGGCAGAAGCCAGTCGCCTGATGTCTGGGAGATTCAGCAAATTCTGGGCGAAGAACGAACCAAGGAGCGCATCCGGACGCTGATTTCGTAGTTCGAAACCCTTGATAAAATAATGATTACTTGTCCTCTAAAAGGCAGGGGATATTCTTTCGGTGATGTCCTCGCTGCTCCTGCTGACGCATTCTGCGTCGCAGCTGTGGATTACACCTACAGAACATACCCTGCCTTTTTAATAGACACAAGAAAAGCCTGCTGTGTACAGGCTTTTACATATCACTACGGGGATTCCCGGATGTCTTTATTTTCACAACATGTTGTCTTGCCGCAAGTTCTACAGCTGCCAGCTTTCCAGATAGTGTTTCTGGTCGGCGGTCAGGGTGTCGATCTTGACGCCCCAGGCTTCAAGCCGCTTGCGGGCGATCACGTCGTCGATCTCTTCCGACACGTCGATGACTTTCTTTTTAAGCTTTTTATGGTTCTTCTTGATATAAAGGGCAGACATTGCCTGGACGGCGAAGCTGAGATCCATGATTTCAGCCGGGTGTCCGTCGGCAGCGGCGATATTCACCAGCTTGCCCTCGGCGATCACATTGACGGTCCTGCCGTTGCTCAGCTTATACCCCATAATGTTAGCTCTCGCCTCTGTCTTCCCGGCGGTTTCCTGCTCCAGACCTGCCATATCTATTTCCACGTTGAAATGTCCGGCATTGGCCAGGATAGCGCCGTCCTTCATTTTTAGCATGTGGGCAACCGTGATGGTATGCTTGCAGCCGGTCGCCGTAACGAAAATATCTCCCAAGCTTGCCGCCTTCGCCATAGGCATCACATCATAACCGTCCATCTTGGCTTCCATGGCCTTGACCGGATCGATTTCTGTGACGATGACCCTGGCACCAAGCGCAGAAGCCCGCATGGCGATCCCTCTGCCGCACCAGCCATAGCCAATGACAACCACCGTCTTGGACGCCACGATGAGATTGGTGTTTCGCATGATGCTGTCCCACACCGACTGACCGGTCCCGTAGCGATTGTCGAAGAGATGTTTGCACTTGGCATCGTTGACCGCAACCATAGGGAACTTGAGAACGCCCTCCCTTTCCATGGCCTTCAGCCTGATGACTCCCGTAGTCGTCTCCTCGCAGCCGCCCAGTACCTCCGAAGCCAGATCCGGTCTGCCGTCGTGAAGCATCTCCACCAGATCCCCGCCGTCATCGATGATGATATGCGGCTTGTGCTCCAGGCACAGCTCAATGTGCCGCACGTACTCCGCATCCGTGGCTCCATGGTATGCGAAGACCCTCATCCCCTCATCTGCCAAAGCCGCCGCTACGTCATCCTGGGTGGAAAGGCTGTTGCTGCCGGTGACCGACATCTTCGCCCCGCCCGCAGCCAGCACCTTGCAAAGGTAAGCTGTCTTTGCCTCCAAATGCACGGAAAGGCTGATCTTCGTATCCTTAAAAGGTTTTTCTTTTTTGAATTCTTCCTCCAGCGCAGAAAGCAGGGGCATGTTGTTCTTGACCCATTCTATTTTTTTCTTTCCTTCCGGCGCCAGGGAAATATCTCTTATCTCGTGTTTTTTCATTGTTTATCCTATTCTACCGTAACCGATTTGGCAAGATTCTTCGGCTTGTCGATGTTGCAGCCACGCTCCTTTGCCACGTAATAGGCAAAGATCTGCAGCGGAATCACCGCCAGCACCGGCGAAACTTCGTCGATGCAGTCCGGGATGTAGATGACCTCGTCTGCCACCTTCTCGATCTCCGTCTTGCCTTCCTTGGCAACGCCGATGACACGGGCGCCTCTGGCCTTTATCTCTTCCACGTTGGAAACCATCTTCTCGTAGAGGAAATCCTGGGTCGCCAGTGCGAATACCAACGTCTCTTCCTCCATCAGTGCGATGGTACCGTGCTTCAGCTCCCCTGCCGCGATGGCGCATGAATTGATGTATGAGATCTCCTTCAGCTTCAGAGAACCTTCATAGGAAACGCCCGAATCCAGTCCTCTTCCCACGAAGAAGACCTGTTCACGTCTGTAGCATTTCTTCGCCAGCGCTTCGATGATATCCTCCTGCCTAAGCAGCGATTCGATCTTATCCGGCAGCAGCTTCAGTGCATCCAATACCTTCTTGTAGTAGTCTTTATCTATGGTACCTTTGGTACTGCCCATGTAAAGACCTATCAGGTACATGCAGATCAGCTGTGTAGTATATGCCTTGGTGGATGCCACGGCGATCTCCGGACCTGCCCAGGTGTAGAATACGTCGTCCGACTCCCTGGCAACCGAGCTTCCCACCACGTTGACCACGGAAAGGACTCTGGCGCCCTTCCTCTTGGCTTCTCTCAGCGCCGCCAGCGTATCCAGCGTCTCCCCTGACTGGCTGATGGCGATGAATAAGGTATTTTCATCCACGAATGGATCCCTGTACCTAAACTCGGAAGCGATGTCCACCTCCACCGGAACCTGCGCCATCTTCTCGATGACCAGCTTGCCTACAAGCCCTGCGTGATACGCCGTACCACAGGCTACTATGTATACTTTATTGAACCCTTCGATATCTTCCTTTGTCATGGAAATGCCGTCCAGGTTGATGCTGTCGTCTGCGTTCAGCCTTCTGTTAAGGGTCTCGTAAACGCCCTTTGGCTGCTCGTGGATCTCCTTCAGCATGAAGTGCTCGTAGCCTTCCTTCTCCGCTGCATCCGCATCCCAGGTCACATGGAAAACGTCACGCTTCACAGGTCTGCCGTTTCCGTCGTATATCTTGATGTCGTCCTTTGTCAAAAGCACCGTCTCGTTGTTTTCGATGAGGTAGACCTCCCGCACGTACTTCAACAGAGCGGGGATGTCTGAGGCGATGAAGTTGAAGCCTTTGCCGATACCGGCAACCAGCGGCGCATCCTTTCTCACGGCTACCATCTTATCCGGCTCTGCCGCTGCGATGGCGCATACAGCATAGGCGCCCCTCATCTCAGCGACCGCCTTGTTGACAGCTTCCAACAGATCTCCGTCATAGAAAATACCGATCAAATGAGCGATGACCTCCGAATCCGTCTCTGATTTGAATGAGACGCCGTATTCCTTGACCAGCCACTCCTTGAGCTCCTGGTAATTCTCGATGATCCCGTTATGTACGATGGCGATGGAGTTATCTCCGTTGCCGTGGGGATGGGAATTTGTATCGGAGGGAGCGCCGTGGGTCGCCCATCTGGTATGACCGATACCGATGGAGCTGTCGAACTCCGGCTCACCGATTATCTTCTCCAGATTCTTGATCTCTCCCACGTGCTTTCTGATTTCTATTTTCCCGTCGATGGGCAAGGCGATGCCTGCCGAATCATATCCTCTGTATTCCAGGCGTTTCAAGCCGTCTATTACCTTTTCTTTCGCGTGATCCTTACCTACAAATCCTACGATACCACACATATGGTTTCCTCCTGTCTCTTCAACAAACTACGATTTCCCGTCCGGCTTTTTATCCGGAACTTCTCGTCTGTACGATCTTTCTGTCTAGCCAAACTTTCTGGTCAACAGAATCGCCAGCTCTTCAGCAAGGCCTGTGATATGGGCTACGTCCTGCCCCTCCAGCATGACCCGGACAAGCGGTTCTGTGCCGGACGGTCTGATGAGTACTCTGCCGACGCCTTCTATTTCTTTTTCTACACGAGCGATGGCTTCTTTGATTTCTCCATCGTTCATGAACTTTGCTTTGTTTTCGTTCTTCACCTTGGCGTTCTTCAGCACCTGTGGGAAGATCTCGATTTCGTCGGAAAGCTGTGACGGCTTCTTGCCGGAAAGCACGACTGCCTGCAAAAGCTGCA
>JAUNBU010000092.1 GCA_030526925.1 Bacillota bacterium
GTCCTAGTAGCCGTATCTGTTGCTGGACTGATTCGACTGGTTGGACTGATTGCTCTTGTTGCTTTTGCTTTGGTTGCTCTGGTTTCTTTCGTTGCTTTCGCTTCGCTGACTTCTCTCGTTACTTTCGTTGCTGTAACGATTGGAACTCTTGTTGTTGTTTTTCATTTTTCATCCCTCCTCGATTTTATTTTGCGTTTATTTGCTTTTAGTATGTGAGGAAATAAGCGGGATTTTTTCTTGCCGTTTTTTGGAAATTTGAACTCGTTGCGATTTTGTCCGATTTGCGCGCCGATTTGCCGCACCACTAAATTTACTTGATTTTTAGTGGCAGCAGCCGTATGATTATTACAGGAGAATTGGAGGTTTATTATGAGCAATACGATAAAATATAAAGGATACGTAGGAACAATGGAGTATTCAGCAGAAGATGACTGCATCTGGGGCAAAATAATAAATGCTGATGGATTGGTGCTTTACTCCGGCGAAACTCTCGAAGACGCCAAAAAAGCATTCATGGAAATGGTCGACGGCGAAACATCTCACCAGTAATCACTGAATCAAACCATCAAAGAAGCCGTTGCCCAGTATATTGCAGAAGATGATACTGCCGACAAATAATATCGTGTGCAGATTTATGCAGATTTGGCGCAATAATATGCAATTTTTTGATTGACAATGGAGAGACTAAATGGTACACTTTATTTTGTTCAAAACGATGAGCACCATTAGCTCAGCTGGCAGAGCACCTGACTCTTAATCAGGGTGTCCACGGTTCGAACCCGTGATGGTGTACCAAGGAAAGCCTTGAAATTTCAACGATTTCAAGGCTTTTTATTTTATTCTTTTGAGAACAAAAAAGGACATTTTCCCACAAATCTTCCCACAAGATGTGGGAAAAGCCCTTTGAGGAAGTATGTCTCATCCGTCAAGGGGCTTTATCTTTGGTTTATTCGTTTGTCTTTCTGCGTTTCGTGATCGTTGCCAGTGCGGCTATCGCGCTGCCGGAAAGCAGAAGCACTATGAGCCACGGCATCATGTTGGTGTCGTCGCCTGTTTTTGCGACCGGCGGAACCGCCTCTACCGTGAATTTCACATGCACTTGCCCGAGGACCTCATCGCCCCCGCCTTCAAGCGAGAGTGTGGTATCGTATACGCCTGCGGCAAGACCTGCTTTCGGCTGGATGATGAAGGTCGCCGTGCCGCCCGGATCGAGAGCAGCCACACCATTCCGGAATCCATCCCCGCCGGTGATGATATAATTCTCGCTGGTCGGTAAAGCTATCGCAACATCCCGATCGCTGTTATTTGTGATGGTGACAGTCTTGGCGGCAGGCCGCTCATAGCCTACTGAGACCTTTCCGAAATCCAGGGATGCCGGATCAGTTGTGATTTGAGCCGGGATGCCTGCTGCTATGATTTCAAACGGTGCCGTCATAAGAATCGGTATGGCGTCGCTTTTTATAGTCACTTCGCCGGTTGAATCATCATAGGTATAGTCGCTCGAAGCCAAAGGACTGCCACCACGGGTGATTGTGATGCTCTGCGGCAAAAGATAGTTGGGCGCCGAGGTTAATTTAAATGTAAAAGGATTGCCTGGGGCCGCCCATTCCGAATTGTTATCCGTCGTCAAATCTATCAAGTTCCATTTCACTTGCTGCCGGATAATACCATTAAAGCCTGTGCCTGCCAATGTGCCCTTATTGTAGATGGTTTCGTCATTATCAAGGGTTCCCGAATTGGTCAGCGTAATCCCCGTCGGCACGGTGATCCTATTGGTTGTTGGAATGTGGAGTGTATAGTCTCTCGGAATAACAAGGTCTCCAGGAAGTGTAACCTCGCCGTAGACCTGCCCGTTTGTTCCACCCGCAGCTTGAAAAATAATCCCTCTGGAAGAAGGTGAGGAAAAAGCCATTTCCGTGCCGCCACTACTCAACGTACCGCCGGTACCGATTGCAGCGCCGTTGAATTCATTGTTCGTTCCGTTTGTTCCGCCCTTGGCGAAGATAACGACATCGCCATTGACTTTGATGGTTCCGACACTTTTGGGACCACTATTGTCACTACCACCGCTGCCAATTCCTGCTCCAGCGCCATAAGCAACGCCACTGCCTGCAGAATTACCCCCTATGGAATTGATAATACCTCCCTGGAGTTCGATAAAGTCGTTTGCACCATTAGCGCCTCCGCCGATACCTGCGGCCATAACCCCGCCCTTCGCGTCTATCTTGCCAAGACCGGAGATATTGATTGTACCGCCGGAGCTTTGACTCCCGCCACCAATACCTGCTCCACCATCTCTGCCTTCAGCAATTATGATGCCACTCGCATCTAAATTGATTTTAATTACACCGTTATTAGAACTGGCATTAGCGCCCGAACCGATCCCTGCTCCGCCGTTCTCACTGATTGCTGTTATTTCTACAGCGCCGGAAATATTGATTTCTCCGCCTGCTCCGCGCCGCCCGCCGCCGATTCCGGCTCCATCAGTTCCGCTGGTGGCATTAATCGTACCGGAGCCGGAGATATTGATTTCGCCGCCTGCTCCTCTATCTCCGCCGCCGATTCCTGCCCCATAGTCTTTGCTGGTGGCATTAATCGTGCCGGAACCGGAAATAGTAATCTTGCCGCCATCTCCGCCATTTCCGCCGCCGATTCCGGCTCCATGTTTTGCACCGATAGCGGTCAGATTGCCCGCACCGTCGATGGTTATCGTTGCGCCCTTAGGGACTTGAAGCCCGGCGCAGTTATTTTCACTCTTTAATGTGTTATTCGAGCCTTCCGTAAGTGTCAGGTTTACCGTTGCATTCGGAGCGATCGAAAATGCACAGCCATTAATCTCGTTGCTTACATCGATGTTCACGCCGCTCAACGTGATTTTATGAGATCCGCCGCTTACAGTTATAGTGTTACTACGATAAATTGAGCTGGTTTGTGTGATGATATAGTTGGCATATGACCCACTGACCTCACGCCCGCTTGCATCCCTGCCGCTTACACCGCTCTTATCAAAGGTGATATTGCCTTGGCTGATATCCAGCGTAACTGACGTTTCATCAGCCGATACGCTGGCGGGTATCATTGCCAGCACCAGTAGGGCGCTGATCAGAAGGGCAAGACCCCCCCCCCTTCACGTTTTTGAATCTTCTGTTTTTCATCTTTCCTACCTCCGACTTGGATTTGTGGCACAGCCATCGTCCTGATATAACAAAATCACGGATGCCTTTTCGTATATTGTGTCGTTCTAAATCGTTACATAGTTACCTTGTATTTTACCACATTACCGGAAACTACACAATCAAAAAAATCATTTGTTCTGGGTCTTTTGCGGTGAGTTGCCCCTTTTTGCTTTTTGCTGCTCTATTGAAAGGGGCCGTAGTTTCATGCTATAATTACGCTAAATCAAGGAGGCCGCAAAATGACTTTAGAAAACAGGCTGGGGATAACCGAACCCGCAGAGCTTGCCGGGGCCGAAGAAAAAATCAGCAAGAAAAAAGCGATGGAGCTTTTTGAAACAAAGAAACTGGATCAACTGGATGCCGGGAAATTTTCTGCGTTGGTGAAAATCCACCGGTTCCTTTTCGATGAAATCTACGATTTTGCAGGGGAGTTACGGACTGTCGATTTAGCAAAGGGGAATTTCAGGTTCGCTCCTGTATTGTATCTGGAAGCGGCAATCAAAAGCATTGACGAAATGCCCCAGTCCACCTACGATGAAATCATCCGCAAATACGTGGAAATGAACATCGCCCACCCTTTCCGCGAGGGAAACGGCAGAAGCATGAGGATATGGCTGGACCTGATGCTGAAAAAAGAGCTGGGTCTTGTTGTAGATTGGAGCAGGGTCGATAAGAACGACTATCTTCTGGCAATGGAGCGGAGCCCCATCAAGGACGTGGAAATCAACCACCTTCTGAAATCCGCCCTGACCGGTCGCGTAGACGACCGAGACCTTTACATGAAAGGAATCGACGCCAGCTACCATTACGAGGGCTATACAGCCTATAAAACCGCGGACTTATAAAAGACACCACATCGCCCGTAAAAGCATGAGGTGTTTTTTCATGCAATTCTTTAGCCGCAGGAACCGGATTCCTGGCTGCACTTTTTTTGAAAAAATCCGCAGCCTTTTCTCCGTAGACGCCTTGCGGCTAATCGGCAAGTGCGGCGACGATCAACTCCTCCGAATCCAGCAGGTGTTCCTTTGCATGAAGGACGTTCTCCAAAAATCGGTCGATATATTGAAAATCCGGCGAAACGCCGTGCTCCATGTTGTTATAGCTGGCTCTGACGAGGGCATCCCTGAAATAGGCGGCGTGCTTCTGGAATGGCTCGTTGTTGATTTGAAAGCCCAGGGAGTTCAAATATTGGATGGTAAAAACCGCAATGGTCCGGGTGTTGCCTTCCCGGAAAGGGTGAATCTGCCAGAGGCCTGCGATGAAGTCGGACAGCTGGCTGATTTCTATTTTATCGCGGGTCTCTGCCCGCTTCAGTTCTCTGGAAAAGTCATACTCCAGGTAGGCTTCGATGTTCTGGAAATCCTCATAGCGGACCGATCTGCCAAAGAGGATGGGTTCCTGCTTGGAGATGTTATAGGTCCGGTATTCTCCCGGAGCAAAGTCTTCCAGGCCTTGGAAAATAAAGCGGTGGATCTGCTTCAGCGCCAGAGGGTGGAGTCTGAAATTGGTCTGCCGTAGGTATTCGTTGATCCTGGCGGAGGTCAGGTCAGCCTCTTTTTCTGAAAGGTCGGCTTCGTTTTTTCGCAGCTCATAATAGCGGTCCAGGTTGCGTTTCACTTCTTCCAGTGTCAGCTTGCCTGCGATTTCCTGCTCCTGCTGTTCTATCAGATAGCCGGAGGGTTTCAGGCCATCGACTGCCTGCAGGCCGATGCCGATTTGCCAGTAGCTCCGCTTCTCCTCCGGGGTATATTCAGTTGTGATTTTTTCGTATGCGCTCATGTGATTATTATAACAGAAATTCTCGCTTTTTAATAGCCCTTTGCGAATGGGCTGCGGATACATTTGCGAAGGCACTGCGGATGCCCTTACTCAAACCTCGAGGCTTTGCCGATGTTGCCTTTGCCTTCTTCCATCATGCCGAAGGTCTCCATGTAAAATGTACGTACCTTCAAGTTGTACTTGAGGGAAATCTCGTCTACTGCGTCCGCCACGATGTCTGCCATCCGGGCTGCCTCGGCGGCGCATCTGGCGTTGACGATCAGGGAAAGAGCACTGTATTTTCGTTCCAGCTTCCTGTCGTACTGCACAGGATAGTCGATGCCGATCAGGCTGGCCTTGAAAAAGTCGGTCAGCTCCTCTTCGCTGTCGGCTGCAAACATCTTCAGGTGGGGCACGTTGCCTCCGGATTCCTTTAGACCACTTCGGATACCTTCAAACAGATCTCCTATCACCTGGTTGAAATCCAATGCCTTGTCCTCCCGCTGCTCCATGTAAACTCTCGTATTGAACCAGCTCATCTGCTCTTCCGCCTTGATGAAGGCTTCCGACTCGTAGCCGATTTCTCTGTGTTTGGCTTCCGAGAAATGCTCCAGCAGGTAGTCCACGACCCGGCTGACCCCCTCTCCCGTCATGGCGGACATGGTCATAACAGCCTTGTCCGGGTAGAAGCTGCCGATGAATTTCACGATTTCATCCGCTTCAGCCTTGCTGATGGTATCGGTTTTGTTGAGCACCACCAGATCCGACTCGGCTATCTGGGCATCCAGCAAAAACCGCATTTCTTCCGGCAGATTCAGGTCAGCCTTTTCCGGCATGATCATGCGCATTCGCTCCGGGTCTATGATGCATGTAAAAGGCATAAGGTCAAAGTCATCCTTTTCTTTATCCTCAAGCTCGATGTAAACGTGATCCATGGCGCCGATGCCGCAGCCGGGAATATCGGAAAATATCACGTCCGCCCCCATGCTCTCCAGCTGACGCATCTTCACCACCAGGTTATCATGCTGATAGCAGATACACCCACCTGAAATGGGAAGAGTCATAACGCCTGCCGCCGCGCAAAACTCCGCATCTACGATGTTGCCTGCCCCCAGGTCGTTTGCCAGGATAGCGGCAGTTGCAAGCCCACGCCTTTTCATATCCCTGGCAAAGGCAATCATCGCCGTCGTTTTGCCCGATCCCAAAAATCCGCTCAAAACCATATATTTCGTTTTCATTTTAGTCTCCTTTTCTAATGCTCTTTTATCATAATCATATTTTCAAATCGCCCACAACAAGCAGGCGAAGATCCTTCTGCTTGAAAATTCGCAAAGCGCCGAGCCGGATGGATACTCGCTCCTCAATCCCTGTAAATACTGTTATACCCGCAAAAAGGGATCAGCCTGTTGTCAGGCGACAGCACTTGCACCCTGCACCGCTTCAACCGCTCCGCATCCAGGTTGCTGATGTCCTGAAACGCCATCCCCGTCACGGTAAAAATATTCCTTCTGTAGTAGGTCAAAAATTCATCCAGAGAAACGATTTCCTCGCTGGAGCTGTACTTCCCTGCATCATAGCTGCTCTCCGCCTCATCAGGCGATACGATCTCCCACTTGTTCAGCACGTAATCACGGTCCCGCTTGACGATATCCACCTCATCCGACAGCTTCCTCTGGCCCGAGGCATCGCAGCAGCTGACACCGAAGTCCTTCTGCGCCTTGGAAAGGGTACACCGTATGCTTTCGTCCGGCTCTCTGATGTAGGTGCTGTAAAAGCAGCACAAGGTATGCCCCGTGGAAATAGGGCAAAAGTCTTCGTATTTAAAGTGGTTCGTCTGCCGCTCCAGCTCCCGCAAAACGTCGAACATGGTGACCCGGTTTTCGTGCGCCGGATCAGGATGCCTGCCAAAAAAGCTGACCGGCTGGAAGTGGATGCCCTTTACAACTGCAATGTTTTCAAGGAGAAAATCCATCATCTCCCCCATGTTACCAAGGTTGATATTCTTCGCTACCGTAGGCACCAGGGTGACTGCGATCCCTGCCTTCTGACAATTCAAAATGGCTCGCTTCTTTTCCTCAAACAGTGGCTCGCCCCGCATCTGCATGTAGATCTCATCGTTGGTGCCGTCAAACTGCATGAAAATAACAGAGGCTCCCGCATCTCTCAGGATTTTGGCATAGCCTTCCTCCCGCGCGATCCTTCGTCCATTGGTGTTGATCTGGATGTATTCGAATCCTTTATCCTTTGCCATTCTGATGATTTGCGGAAAGTCCTCCCGCACCGTAGGCTCCCCGCCGGAAAGCTGTATGTTGAAAGGCCGTTCCTTTTCTCCCAGTTCAAGGAGCAGGTCAAACTTTTCTTCCAGCTCCTCCAGAGTCGGCTCATAGCCGGAAAAGTCGTTCTCGCTGGCTCTGGCAAAACAAAATGGACAGTGCTGGTTGCAGCGCTCCGTCACGTCGATCAAAACGCAGCATGCCGTCTGCATGTGGTTTTCGCAGGTCCCGCAGTCTAAAGGACACCGGCTTTCATCGCTGCCTTTGGTCACCGCATACCTGGGCGGTATGTTGACCACCGGATGGTCTACCCACTTGAGATAATCCTCGGTGCTGCCGGAAACCAGCGCAGCAAAAGACCCGTGGTCGCCGCATTCCTTTTCCAAAAAGACCTTGCCCTCCCTGTCTACGTACCGGGCCTTTATGACCTTATTGCAGACAGGGCAGATGCTCTGTACTTCCGATAGTATGATATTCCCTTGTTTTTTCTGATTCGTTTCGTATGCACTCATACCGATATTGTATCAGATAACGCTTTTTTTTAACAGGATTTTGCAGACTTTCACCACAGATTTCGCCATGTCTGACACTTTACCGCATACGTGCATCTTGTCTTCATATTCAAAAACCCGTATGGAGTGGTTCCACACGGGTTTCCTGAATCTATATAATTCCCCTCATGTATGCAAAGATTTTCCTGCCGTATCATTCTAGCACTTTTTCAAAATTATTGGCGCAATTGTAATAATTAGCCTGCGAAATGTAATAATTGGTCGGTTTTAGGCGACCGGAGCCGTGGAAAATGCTCTCAGATCGGCTTCATATGAGCCGTTCTCTGTAGATGTTGGCAAGTTCGTACCGCTTGACCCGCCTCTGAAGCTCCTCCGGGTCCGTGGAGTAGAGTCCCTTTTCCTTCATCCTTCGGAAGTACTCGGCTC
>JAUNBU010000093.1 GCA_030526925.1 Bacillota bacterium
CAGTTCTATCACCGTTCCGTCGTCCAGGACTGCTTTGCCTGTGAATTTGCCGAAGGTCTGATGTTGGTCGGAGCAGATAACGCCTACGCTGGTCTTTGACGCCCGGTCAAGCACCGGCAGGAAATCCATCTCAAACCGCCCGTCGTCGCTGGTAAAGGTCCACGGCTTCATGTAGTCTTCCTTGCCGTCCTCTCCCGTCGGGATGTTAAAGGTCACCCGGGAAAGCTTATGGGCTTTGCCCATGTAAAAGAGCATATTTTCCGTGGCGGCGGACGTGTCGCCAAAGCCGTAGCCGATGTTGAAGCCAAAAGGCTTTCCTTTGTAAAGTCCGGAAGCGCTGCCCCAGTACCAGGTGTTTTTGTAGGTCCAGACGCCTCTGCCCCAGTCCAGCAGCCCGAAGCTCTCAGAAGGATCGAACTCGTAGCGCCTGCCCTGCATTTCCACGAAGCCGGATGCCGGCATGCAGTTGATCTTCTGGTTGTAATAAAAGGCGGTGTCCTTCTCAGGGAAAGGAGTGGCGATCACCATGCTGTCAGCGGGCCCTCCCACAGAAGCGCCGCCGGAACCCTTGGCAACGGATGCGCCCTTCGTCTCAGCCGGCGTCACAGCTTCTCTGCCCGCGCCCGGCTCCAAATCCTGCCGCTGGGGATTTTCCAGGAAAATCTCTCCTCTGATTGGTCCGCCGTTATGAAAATCGTCCATGCGGAAGCTGAGCATCCTTCTGGTGCCGTCGTTTTTAAATGAGAGAAAGTATTTCTTGCCGAAGATCTCCACGTCGCCGCTCTCCGATGAAGAAGGGAACCCCGTCTTGCCCATGGGAAATATCCGCATAGGACTTTTGGTCTTTTCCCAGCCCTTTTCAAAATCCAGAAACGAGATGCTGTCCAGCCCCATATAGGAATTGTCGGCGATGGTCAGCGCCACGCCGATTTTGCCGTTGCCGATGAAATAATAGTCCCATTCCTTGATTCTGGTGCTGCCTGCCTTGATGGCGCTTCTGTCATAATCCAGGATCATACTTGTGGCATAGCCCGCCTCCGTCAGCCTGCCCTGCTCATCAAGCAGCGGCTTTTTCTCGGTTATCTGATGCTGCATCTGCATGGTTTCTTTGTTTTCTCCGCTCATATCTTTTCCTCCTGTGGTTTCAGGTCCTTTTCCGATACGCTCCGCCCGGAAGCCCCGGCGTCTCCATTTTTATCCTACGGCAAGTATATCCTGTCCTGCCCCTTTTCGCAAGCCGATTTCGATCTACCTTCGCACCACTTTCCGGCTACCCTCCGGCAAGTAACTTTCCGGTCGCTCCCCTCTTGTTCCAGAAGGCATTTTGCGTTATAATTTCCGGTAGAACATCCGAGAGGAGAATCACCATGAAAAAGAGATTCAACAGCTTAAAACTTCAGATAGATTCGCTGACCGTGTTCGCCCAGATCAAGGACGATCCGGTGATCCGAAAGCTCCGCGACCTGCTGGAAGCCATCTGCGAAAAGGACAGGCAGGAGGCGGTCAAAGCCTACAGCGATTTCGTCGCCGGTCTTTACCCGACCACGCCGGACCTGACCGAGTACATCCGCACCCTGGTCATCCAGGACGATAATTTCTATGTAAAGCGCAGGGCCGTCGGCGGTCTGATGGAACCGGAAATCCAGAGAGCCGTCGAAGAAGAACTTTCCATGCTGCAAAACATCGCCGGCATCTGCTCCGAAGACGTCCGGGAAGCCCTGGACTACGACGGATTCCTGCCCGCCTGGACCAACCACGTGGCGGATCTGCAGTACGATTTTATGGAAAAGCTCAATAACATAGGCAAGCTGGGCTACGGCATCTTCGCCAAGCACAGCTTCTTCCGCCTCAGCGGCGGACAGATCGTTCCCGTCGCCCATCCCGACTACCAGAAGCTGGACCAGCTGTTCGGCTACGAGCGGGAGCGGAATCTTATTCTTAAAAACACAGAAGCCCTGCTGGACGGAACGGGCGCCAGCAACATGCTGCTCTACGGCGATGCGGGCACAGGCAAAAGCTCTACCATCAAGGCCGTCGCCGCCCACCTAGCGCCAAGAGGCCTTCGCATCATCGAGATAAAGAAAAACCAGCTCTACCAAATCCCTGACATCATGGAGGAGCTTTCGGCAAACCCGCTGAAGTTCATCCTGTTCATCGACGACTTGAGCTTTACCGGCAACGATGACAACTTTTCAGCGCTGAAAGCCACCCTGGAGGGCAGCATCTCCGGCTGCGGCGACAATGCGGTCATCTACGCCACCAGCAACCGCCGCCACCTGGTGAAGGAGTCCTTCGGTGACCGGGCGGGCGACGAGCTGCATCTCAACGACACCATGCAGGAGACCATGAGCCTGGCTGCCAGATTCGGTCTGACCATCACCTTCCAGAAGCCGGACAAGGACGAGTATCTTCAGATCGTTGCTTCTCTTGCAAAGGAGTACGGCGTCGATCTGCCTCAGGATGAGCTTTTCAAGAAGGCGGAGGCTCACGCCATCCGCAAAAACGGCAGAAGCCCGCGAACGGCAAAGCAGTTCGTCGAGCTTCTTAAAATCGGTATTTAATCCCGCTTCAGTGGGCGGGCGAACATTGCCAAGGTCTTATACAGCCTGTCCGGTTCGACAGGCTTAGACAGATGGGCGTTCATGCCGGCTGCCATGGATGCCTGCACGTCTTCTTCATAGGCGTTCGCTGTCATGGCGATGATAGGAACGGCTTTGGCATATTCCCTGTCCATCTTTCTGATTTCCCTGGCGGCATCAAGTCCGTTCAGTCCCGGCATACGAATATCCATGAGGATCGCATGGTAATACCATGGATCGCAGGTACTGATGGCCTTCACCGCATCTATGCCGTCTTCCACGCACTCCACAAGATAGCCCTTCTTTTCCAGTATCCTCATGACTATTTCTCTGTTGAGAGGATGATCCTCCACGATCAAAATGCGCGTTCCCTCTGCATCTGCAATCTCCGGAATCTCCGCAGCAGGCTCCGCCGGACTTCCCGTCTCAGTATCCGGCACATCTTCTCCCACGATAGGCGCCGAAATGTTGACCGTCACCTTCGTTCCCACGTTCAGCTTGCTTTCCACGGTGATGGTCCCGCCCATAAGGTCCACGATCTGTTTTGCGATGGCAAGTCCCAGACCCGAACCCGTATACGCCGAGACACGATCCTCCCGTTCAAAGGGCTGGAAGGCTTTTTCCAGAAATTCCTCGCTCATGCCGATGCCATTATCCGAGACCACGTAGTCGCAGGAGAGATTGCCATCTATGACCGTATTGTTGAGAACGGAGAAGCTGATCCTGCCGCCCGCATCCGTATATTTCACCGCATTGGAAATCAGATTGAAGAAAAGCTGGTTGAACCTGGTTATATCCACCAGCAAGCTGAAATCAGTCGTCCCCTTGTCCCACACAAATTCAATATCCTTATCCCTGCAAAGAGGCACGATTATCCCGTCCATGTAATTGATGAAGTCCCTGTGCCTGTATACGCTAGGCACAAGCTTGATCTTGCCGCTTTCGATCCGGCTCATATCCAGGATATCATTTATCAGACTGAGGAGAAAGGTTGCCGATGACTCCAGCTGATCCAGATCTCTCGTCAGCTTTGCATCATCTCCGATGTCTTCCCTCGCCAGCATGGTCAGATTGATGATGGCATTCATCGGCGTCCGCATATCGTGGCTCATCTGCGACAGGAAGTCGGTCTTGGCATTGTTGGCCCGTTCCGCTTCGCGCAGGGCATTCCCGATGATTATATGGTTTTCCTGCTCCGCCCTGACTACCTCCGTCACATCCGAGCAGACTATGGTTATCGCATTGCTCACTTCCTGATGGCTCAAGACATTGATCCGCTTCGTCAATTGCTTCCCGTCCTTCACGCCGTCAATGCGAAAGCTGTAATCTCCTTTTTCCTTCACATTTTTCGTGATGGATTCAAAGGACAGCTGCTCCGAAAAGCCTTCGAAAACATCCCCGTTGTCAAAGGAAAATATCTTGAGATAGCTTTCGTGATAGCTGCCGCTTCTCAATTCTTCGGGGATATCACGGGAAGAGAAGAGCAAGTACCTGCCCGTAACGGAATCCACGATGACGATCCTCTCAAATTCGTGGAAGGCAACATTTTTCAGAGACATCTGCAGCAGCTCCCTGCCCGTGACGTTCTCAACGATAACGAAGGCGACCAGATCCCCCGTCACCGGATTGCGCCGCAAGTGAAGTGTATAGTCAAACCACAGGGTAGAGCCTGCAGGCAGTTTATGCTTCTGGGTAAAGGAATATGTCTTATTGCCCTTATCGTACTGCTGAACCAGATATTCCGTAGAGAATTGCTTAAAGAAATGGTCCTTATCATCCGGATAAAGAGCGCCCCTGAAGCAGTCCCGCATCTCCGCAAGGCGCATCCCCACTTCCACTCCATGATCCCACTGGTCTGCGAAGTTGTTGATGATCTTCTCTACCTTGTCGTGGGTCACGTTGATACGCATGACGCCTTCGTGCTGGTTCTCCATATTCTGTTCGTCCGCCAGCTCTTCTTCAAAGCGTTTCTGCAGAAGGTTGCGCTCGTGTATCACCTGCTGCTCGCTCAGCTTGAAATCGTCGATATCAAAGTGTATGCTGATGACGGCTGTTCTGCCATCTTCCACCGTGACCAGCCTGCCTTTCGCCTGCACCCAGAAATGCTCGCTGCCTTTGCGCATCAAGCGATATGTAACGTCGTATCTGCTGTCGTGCCCCGGTCCGCCGTTTACGGCGTCCTCAACCGTTCTACGATCCTCCGGATGTACCATATTTATCAGCAGCCCGTCTGTTTCGTCGATGAGTTCCCGGTATGTATAGCCCATATGCCGCAGCATATCGTCGTTTATGGTATAGATGGGAAACCCCGGCTCCACATAGGCGCCCATGATCCCGCCGGGTATGACCTCCCCTATGAGCTCCTTGATATTTTTCTTCGCATCGCCGCTTAACTCCTGATCCTTTCCCAAATTGTGAAAAGCGAAAAAATCATCTACTTTTTCATATGTTGCGTTCATTTCTTCCTCCTACCTACGACCCCTTGGCTCAAAAGCACGTTTTTTTCGTTGGGCAGCCTGCCCTCTATGACCTCCTCCAGCAGTTGATCCAATATTTCTCCAACCTCAGGACCGGGTGGAATACCCATCTCCAGCAGATCCGAACCATCCACCGCCAGATCCTTCAAGGAGAAACACTGCCCCCCCGCCACGATCTCTGCCATCATTTCCTTTATTTCATCGAATTTCTCTTCCAGCTCCCGGCTCATGTTCCCCGTCGCCAGGTTATCTGCCCGTTTGATTTCAAGGATCTCAAAGAGCACCTCCGGCGTCAGCCTGTTCATCCACCGCTTCAGCAGGCGAGGGTCCTTTTCAAAGATAAGATCGTGGTACTTGACCAGCGTCGCCACCCGCTCTACGGTAAACCTATCGGCCTTCAGCCGCTCCAAAATCTCTATCACCAGCTCCCGGCTCTTGTGGGGGTGTTTGTAAAAGTGCCCGATCCCCGCTTCGTCCGTCGAATAGGTCAACGGCTTGCCTATGTCGTGAAACAGCGCCGCCAGCTTCATATACGTTTCGTTTTCCGGCGTGGTCCGCACCGCCTCCATGGCTCTGACGCAATGCTCCAGCACGTCGTATTTATGGTAGGGATTGTGCTGCTGGAAATCCTTCATGGGCAAAAGCTCAGGGATCACTTGTCCCAGCACCTCCGTATAGTCCCGTATCACCCTGCCTGCGTCAGGACCGACGACCATTTTTTTAAGTTCCATGTAAAGGCGCTCCGCTGCCATCCGCTTCAGCAAGTGCTTCCGACCGGAAAGGGCTTTCGCCGTCTCTTTTTCTATGGAAAAGCTCAGGCTTGCGGCAAATCTCAGGGCGCGCATGATCCGCAGGGCGTCTTCCTGAAAGCGTTCTTCCGGGTCGCCTACGGCTCTTATCTGTCTGAGTTTTATATCTTCTATCCCATGGAAAGGGTCTACTATCTCTCCCCGCAGGTCCCGCGCTATGGCATTGATGGTAAAGTCACGCCTGGCAAGGTCCTCTTCCAAAGATTTTACAAATGATACCTGATCGGGATGGCGGCTGTCGGAATAGCTTCCGTCGCTGCGGTAGGTGGTTATCTCCACCGGAAAGCGCTCCGAAGCAGCTTCGAATATCGGCAGCAGCACCGTCACGGTCCCGTGCTTGATCCCCGTATCGATGGTCTGATAGCCTGCAAATACCTCCTTGACCTGCTCCGGCGTGGCGTTTGTTGTAATGTCGATATCCGCGCCCACCGCCTCCGGCGCCGTCTGTGCAGCCAAACCCGCCGCCTCCGGCGATCCTGCTGCATCTGTCGCATCCGTCGCGGCTTTCGCAGCAGCCAAACCCGCCGCCGGCTCACCCGCAGCGCACGAAATCAAGGCGTCGCGAACTCTGCCGCCTACGGCGTATGCCTCGTATCCGGCATCCTCCAGCAGCCTCAACGCCTTCTTTTCAATTGCCATCATCCTATCTGCAGCACACTCCATCCCATTTCTCCACCAAATGATTCCCTCTTTAAATTCTCGTATCCTATACCTTATTGTACCACAAATGTCATTTCTGCCTACTATTTTTTCTTCACCTGTGGTATCATAAACCAAATAAACGCCAACAGGACCACGAGGATGAAACGAAATGATGAACGCAAATACAGACGAACAATACTTGGAAAAACTGAAAACATACCGCCAAAATCTCCATAAAATCCCCGAGCTGGGACGCCACCTGCCAAAAACCAAGCAGTATCTTATCTCAGTGCTGGAGCAGCTTAACTGCCGGATGACCTTTCTCTGCGACTCCGGAATCTGCGCTTTCTTCGATAAAGGAAGAACGGAGACCATCGCTTTTCGCGGCGATATGGACGCCCTGCCCATCGAAGAGGCGACCCAGTGTACCTATGCCTCAACCCATGAGGGCAACATGCACGCCTGCGGTCACGACGGCCACATGGCCATGGTGCTGACATTGGGAGAATACGTCAACACGCAGGATGAGCTGCCCTATAATATCCTGCTGATCTTTCAGCCGGCAGAGGAGACTCTGGGCGGCGCTGAGGAAATCTGCAAGAGCGGGATCCTGGAGCAATACAATGTAAAACAGCTCTTCGGCATCCATCTGTGGCCTTTCCTTGAGGCAGGAAAAATCTCCTCCAGACCTGGAGCCATGATGCCCAAGTCCTCCGAGATCAACATCCACATCCACGGCAAGGCCGCCCACGGCACATCACCATATGAAGGATGCGACGCCCTCTATATCGGGACCCATCTGGTGAGAAACATCTACATCAGACACGCCGCCATGGCGGGTGCCATCCCCCACTTTTCCGCAGGAACCGGGGATCTTCCCCACGCCGCCAAGAGCAGTCCCGAAAGGAGGACGCTGATCCACTTCGGCAAGCTGGACAGCGGCTACGCCAGAAACGTAGTGTCCGACTACACCCACATCCTGGGCACCATCCGGGCTTTCAGCGAAGAGGATTTCAAGCAGCTTCTGACGCTGATAAAAAACAACATCCGGGAATCAGAGCAGAGCTACGGCTGCCGCATGGAGTTTACAAGCAGCGAAGGCTATCCGCCGGTGGTGAACGACCCGACCCTTTACAAGGAAATTTTGCCAACCTTAAATACCCTGGACTATGAGGAGTTGAAGACGCCGCTGATGATCTCCGAGGATTTTTCCTTCTACGGACACTACGCGCCGGCTGTGTTCTTCCTGCTGGGAACGGGAACGAATATCCCTCTCCACAGCAACAACTTCGATTTTGACGAAAGCATCCTCATGGGCGGATTCTATCTGTACCGGACCCTGCTGAAGCAGGTCTAAATGCAAAGGGCACACGGGCCCTTTTCCCCGGGGCGTCTTAAGAATAAGGGCATCTCAAGAAAGGACATGATCCATGTACAAAATTTTTATCGTAGAAGATGACGATGTCATCGCCAATCTCATCGCAGAACGGCTGGGCCACTGGGGCTTTGAAGCCCACATCTGCGAAAACCTGCAGGACGTGACGTCAGAATTTGTCAACGCCGATCCGCAGCTGGTGCTGATGGACATTTCCCTGCCCTTTTTCAACGGCTAC
>JAUNBU010000094.1 GCA_030526925.1 Bacillota bacterium
TCAGTCCTATGGAGCATACATAGGAGCATACATCGCAATTCTCGCATATTTCTCCGTCTATGACAGGGTTTCCTGCCACCATCTCGATGGCGTTGTTAGGGCAGTTTTCGGCACAGTCGCCGCAGCCGATGCAGCCCACATCGCATACCCGAAGCCGCTCTTCGAAATCGTCTCTCGAGTTGCACGGAACTCTCTTGACGCCTCTGTAAGGCGCGATTACGATCATATCTCTCGGACATGCACGCATACAGTCGCCGCAGCCTACGCACTTGTCAATATCTACGACCGCAACTCCATCGTCCACCGATATGGCGTCATAGCGGCAAACTTCAGTGCAGTTTCCTATTCCCACACATCCGTATTCGCACAGTTCCATGGCGCTCAAGTTAAGATCGGCAGCAGCGCTGCAATCGGTGATCCCCAACGCTTCCAGTTTCTCGTGGGACTTGGCGCCTCCTACGCACTTGACGAAGGCGACTTCTTCTTTGACCTTGGTCAGATCGTGGAGCTCATCGACGATGATCTTCTTCTCGCATCTGACGGTGCATGCCACGCAGCCTACACACTTATCGTAATCTATGATGGCGCAGTTATCGATGACATGGACCGCACCCTCCGGACAGACCTTCTCACATTCGCCGCAGCCGATACATCCGTATCCGCATGTCTCCAGCGTCATGGACTCATACGCCTTGGATGAGCAAGGGATGAAGTTGGTCGCATCCTTAGGAACCATGGTTATAAGGTTCTGGGTGCAGGCGCTGATGCACGCCATGCATCCGGTGCATTTCTCCTTATCGATGATGATCTGCCCGTCTTCCAAAGACATGGCGTCAAATTCGCACCGGTCCAAACAATCTCCGATGCCTATGCAGCCCCACTGGCACTCGCTATGTAAAAAGCCTGCGTCCTTGGCGTCCCGGCAAGTCTCCAGATCTCCCAGCCGTTCCTTTCCTGCCGCACTTCCGGCACATTTGATAAACGCCGTCTTGGGCTCTACTTCTACAGCTTCTACTCCCAGTACCTTTGCGATGGCAGCTACTGCCTGGGTATCGCAGGCGGGACATAGGGTTATCTTGCCCGTTTTAGCAATAGCTTCTGCGCAGGCTTCACAGGTCTTATACCCGCACCCTCCGTGTCCACGGCAATCGACGCCCGGAAGCAGCGCCAAAATCTGCATGCCATGCTTGTGAATACTACTCATGTATCGTCACCTCCAAATTAAATCATAGGATCAAAATGTGCTCGCACATTTCTATGGTTCACCGTGCAAATTCAATATTGCACATTGTTGCACTTTGTATATTGTTTCTCTAGGCATTTGTAATATATTATGTTGTATACAGTATACTATTGCCTTCAAAAAAATATCCCTCAGCTTGTTTATATTTTAACACTCCACCCCTGCCCTTTCAACCGATTTGTCTCGGATTTTTTGTTCTTTTTGCTGTCCAAAAGTTCACCGGACTAAAGTCCTGAATTTTGCATTCTCCAATCCCTCTGCATATTGAAATTTCAAGGTTTTTCGTCATTCAAAAAAGAGAAGAAACAGACATTTTTCATTTTCTGTTTCTCCCCTTACTGTATTGATTTGCTTAGTTTTGGCAAATTGTTTAATATGCTGTACATCGTCAGTCGTCCAGTACATTCCCTTTGATAAGGGAATCTGCCATGCGCTTGCTCCCCAGGACCCAAAGCAGATCTCCCTGCATGATGATGGTCTCGATATTCGGATTGATGATAGGAAGGTTCCCTCTTTCGATTCCGATCACAGACCCTCTGTACTTCTCACGCAGCCCCGAGTTCTTGATGGACTTTCTGTAAAACTCCGAATCGCTGTCGATCTTGATAGGGCAGCATATCAGCTGTTTTTCCGGCTCAACGCCATAGAATGTCTGCCCGTAGATGTAATTCTTCAGCGTCATGTCGGGACGATCCGTGTATTCGATGCAGTCTTCGTTTTCCAACAGCAGCGTGCAGGCTTCGATCTCGTCTTCGCTTCCCATCATGTGGAGGATGTCGCCCTCCTTGACCGTTTCCATGACTTGTGGCAGATTGATGGACTCTCCGTTTCTGATGATCTTGATGATGGTCACACGAAAAGCTCTGCTCTTGGCAAAATCGTAGATGGTTTTGTTGTCTATGGTATCGGTGACCTGGAATTCCGCCACCAGCAGAGACTCATCCAGCCAGTGATAATCGCCCTTGATTCCCCGTTCCTTTTTCTGTCTCGCCAGAGTCCTTTCCGAAAAATTGGACATGAAGCGCATCTCGATATTTATGGTCCTCCCCTTCACATAGTCGGAGCGGATGATGAAAATGATCGGTATGGCTGCCAGCAGCACCAGGATGATGTACGGAATGTGAAAAAGCTCCCGCAGCACCAAGGCAACGAAGCAAGCAGCGATGAGGATCCTCAGCGTCTTCAGCGTCAGAAGCGGCAGACGGTTGGAACGGTGTTTGAGCCACAGCTTGGTGAACAGAGCCGTATTGGTCCCGTGCATCAACGCCACGAAGGGCACCATAACAGCGCATATGATCCCCGCCGAGATCAGCTTGGCGGTCACGTCAGACTCCACATAGGTGAGCATGAAAGGCTCCAGATAATTGACCCCTGCCCAGTATATTATGAACAGCATGACAGAGCATACCAGTGTCCTGTAGAACACCTTCTTGATATATGCGTACCAGTCTTTGTCCTTGTCATCGTTACTCTGGTTTTCCGAAGTATTTTTCCTGATGAATATCCGCAATCCCTCCGGCAGGACGCGATTGAGAAATTCGTAAACCATCTCCGATTTTTTGATGAAGATTGGTGTGGTGAAGGAAGTGATGACCGAGACACATACGACAATAGGATAGAGAAACTCGCTGATAACGCCGAGACTCATGCCCAGCGTTGCCACGATGAAAGAAAATTCTCCGATCTGCACCATGCTGAAGCCGCCTCGTATGGCGGTATGCAGCGACTGACCGGAAAGAAGTATTCCTATGGTGGAGAAGATCATCTGCCCTACTATGGTCACTACGCTTATGACGATGATCTCGCCCAAATGGTCCACCAGCGTACTTGGCACAAGCAGCATCCCCACCGATACGAAGAATATCGCGCCAAAGAGATCCTTCAGCGGTCCTATCATACGCTCGATCCTCACCGACTGTACCGTACCCGCCAGAATTGAGCCTGCCATAAACGCGCCCAGAGCGGTAGAAAATCCTATCAAATTGGCGATGACCACCATGCCCAGGCACAGACCTGTAGATAAGATCAGCAGCATCTCGTTGTTGAGCAGCCTGGAAACCATCTTGAGAAAGCTGGGGATCAAATATATCCCCAGGACAAGCCAGATAATAAGGAATACCAGCAGCAGTCCGATTTCCTTGAACATATCCAGCCCGGATACGGTCCTGCTGACGGAGATGGTGGATAATATGATCATCATGAAGATACCGGCGATGTCTTCTATGACGAGAGTTCCCAGTACCAGCTGTGCGAACTTCTCCTTCTTCAGCTCAAATTCTTCGTAGGCTTTTAAAATGATCATTGTAGAAGACATGGAGAGCATGCCGCCAAGAAAAATGCAGTCCATTTTCGCCCAGCCCATCAGACTCCCTACGCCCGTTCCTATAAGTATCATGGAGCTCATTACCGTAAGGGCAACGACGAAAGCGCTGCCGCCCACGCTGGCGATTTTTTTGAAACTGAATTCAAGACCGAGACCGAACATGAGAAAAACGATGCCTATATTAGCCCACACGTGGATGTCTGCCTCCGCTACCACCGTAGGCAGGTAATTGAAATTAGGACTGATCAAAAATCCAGCAGCAATATAGCCTAAAACCACAGGCTGCTTCAGCTTGCGAAATATCAGGGTCACGATCCCTGCCGTTATGAGGATCAACGCTAAATCACTTATCAGATAGTCAAGTTCCAATATCCTCCTCCTTTTCTATAAAGGCAAAACCCCAGGTCGTATGCCAAGTTCAAAGGGTTCTGTCGAAAGTTATAAAAAAAGTAGTCCCTGCTCCGATCCGGCTTTCCACTCTGAGCGTCGCACCGAAAAGCACTGCGATATGCTTTACTATGGAAAGTCCCAGCCCAGTCCCGCCGGCCTTTTTGGATCTGGATTTATCGACGCGGTAAAACCGTTCAAAGAGCCGTTCGTGATGCTCCGGCGCAATACCGATGCCTTCGTCCTTTACACTTACCACGGTCTTACCTTCTTCATCGAAAGCGCTGACCCAGATGCTGGAGCCTGCATCCGAATATTTTATGGCGTTTTCGATAAGGTTCACCATCATCTGACGGAACCTGTCGGCAGATCCCTTGATGTTTATATTTTCGTCGAATTTGAGTACGATCCTTATATCCTTGTCATCGGCGATCGGCTTGAGCGCTTCCACCGTGCTCTCTATGGCCTTTCGCATATCGAACTCCAGGAATTCCGAATCCTTTTTGTTTTCTATGTCCGAAAGCACCAGCAAATCTTCGATAAGTCTCTTCAGCCTGGACGTCTCTATGGCTATGATGTCGATGAATTTCGTCCTGATCTCCGGGTCTTCCGCCGCACCGTCCTGCAGCGTCTCGATGAAGCCCGATATGGATGTGAGAGGTGTCTTCAGCTCGTGGCTCACGTTGGCGACAAACTCTCTTCTGATCTGCTCCGCTTTTTTGCTCTCCTCCGCAGCATCCTTCATTTCCCGCATTTCTCTGCAATATGGTTTGACGATATAGTAATATGTCTGCATCCCGATGCAGACCATCGCCGCCAGATATACGACGAGGAAGATGCAGAATCCCAGCCCCGACAGCACAGAAAGCCTCCATATTAAAAATAAGGAGGCTAAATGCAGCAATACGATTTCGATGAATATTCCTATGAATTTATTTTTCATCTGGCTTTATATCCTTTTCCTCTGATTGTCTCGATATATTTATCCTCTCCCGTACCATCGGACAGCTTCTGTCGCAAGTGCCTGATATGTACATCTACCGTTCTGGTTTCTCCTGCGTAATCGATGCCCCACACATTGTTGAGCAGCTGATCCCTGGTGAATACGTGACCTCTGTTCTCTACCAGATATCTCAGCAGCTCGAATTCCCTCAGCGTAAGGTCTATCTGTTTGTCTCCGACCCTGACCTCATGACATTCCACATTTATGGTAAGATCGTCCTGTGTTATGACCGTGTCATGGGAGTCGTTTCCCGATGTGGATTCGTAGCGGCGCAGTACAGCTTTGATCCTTGCCATCAGCTCGCGGATCCCAAAGGGCTTGGAGATATAGTCGTCGGCGCCAAACTCGAGCCCCAACACCTTATCCACCTCTTCCGTCTTGGCGGTGATCATGATGATGGGAGTATTGTTCCCTTCTTCCCGCAATTCCTTGCAGATATCGTATCCGTTCTTTTCGGGAAGCATGATGTCCAACAGGATCAGATCGGGCTTCTCTTTGTGTACCATGGTGATGCCCATGATGCCGTCCTCTGCGGCGACACCGTCATAGCCGTTGGTCTTCAGGTTATAAAGCACCAGCTCTCTGATGTTCGGCTCGTCTTCTATAATGAGTATTTTCTTCATGTTCTGCGCTCCCTCTGCCCCTTTAGTATACCACATTTACCGCTTCTACTCAACGGTTGCTTTGGTTTTCGGTCCGCCCGATCAATTACCTGATCCAGCCGGCGGATCAGTCGGCGGATCTTCCGGACTTTCCGATCCTGCCGGTCTCATCACCGGTCCCGAAGCAGTCCCTCCCGTATCATCTATGATGGCTTCGGCTATGTTATTACAGTAGTCGCCGATCTTCTCGATGTTGTGGATCACATCCGTGTATATCACGGTGAACTCAGGTGAGCATTTCTTCTGATTGAGCCTTACCATGTGATGCTTACGAAGCTCCTTCTCTTTCAGGTTCATCTCAGCTTCAAGGCTCCGGATATTCGTCGCCAGATTCGCATCGCCCTCCTCAAGGGCCATGATGCTGTCTCCCGTCATTCTCTTCGCCAGGTCGAAGCAGCCGTAGATTTCGGAATATGCCTCATCGGAAAACTCATAGGAATTCTTCATCTTCTCATCGGCAAATTCAGCGATGTTCTTGCAATGGTCTCCTATATGCTCTATGTCGGAGGCAATGTGCATCAGACCGGATATTTTAGCAGCCTGCTCCTCAGTTGTGGTCTCTTTGGTAAACATAGCAGCCAGATAGTTTACGATCTTCTCCTGCAGCGTGTTGACCGTATCCTCTGCGTCCATCACTTTCTTGACTTCCTGGGCGTCGTTGCCTATAAAGGCCTTCTGAGCGGAAATCACCATGCCCAGAGTCATCTGCGCCAGCCTGCTCAATTCTTTAGTTGCCAGGTGGATGGCGGCAAACGGTCGCTCAAGCACATTGTAGTCCAGATAGATAGGCTCCGACGGAAGTCTGTCCAGCTCTTTTCCCGGCACTATCTTGCTGACAACTATGACCAGCACTCCGATGAGTGGGATGAACAATATGGTATTGAACAGGTTGAAGCAAAGGTGAGCGTTGGCTATCTGTCTGGCGATCACATCCACCTCTGCGCCCTTAGGAGAAATAAACTCGATGAACTGTGCATAGTATGGAATGAACCAGATGAATATCAAGGTTCCCGTAATGTTGAAAATAACGTGGGCTGCTGCCGTCCGCTTGGCTGCTACGGATGCACCTATGGATGCCAGGACCGCTGTAATGGTGGTTCCAATGTTATCGCCAAAGAGGATCGGGAGCGCCCCCTCAAGCCCAATGATACTGGAAACGCCGTCAGGTCCGGCTGTCGCCGCCAGATTCTGCAGCACGGCTATGGTAGCAGAACTGCTCTGGACCACCACCGTCATGATGGTTCCCAGCAGCACCCCCAGCACAGGGACGTTCTGCACCTGCAGCATCAGGTCGATGAACACAGGAGAATTGGCCAGAGGTTTCATGGTATCGCTCATTATATTGATACCTACGAACAGAACACCGAAGGCAAAGATGGTTTGTCCTATGTAGGTAACGATTTCCTTCCTCTTTATGAAGAAATACAAAATGAATCCCACCACCACGAATGCCCAGGCGTAGTCTCCGATTTTAAAAGCGATAAGCTGCGCCGTTATGGTAGTTCCGATATTGGCTCCCAGGATGATACTGATGGCCTGTGGCAGCTTCATCAGCCCGGCGCTTACGAAGCCTATTACCATAACTGTGGTGGCGCTGCTGCTCTGGAGCACTGCCGTACATAAGGCGCCGGCTACCACTCCCAAGATCGGATTTTTTGTCAGCATTGCCAGGATGCTCCGCATCTTATCTCCTGCGGATTTCTGCAGCCCGTCACTCATCATATTCATCCCGAATATGAACAGAGCCAGTCCACCCAACAGCGTCATTATCATCTGTACGACTTCCATGTTCATAACTGTTTCTCCTTTTCCCCGTTTCTCGTCTTTTTCGTATTTTTTTACTTCTCATTCATAACTTCTTTACAGCTTAATGTTAAATGAAACCAAGGTAAAGAAAAAGGAACTTAACGTTAAAATGACGTTAAGTTCCTGTAAAACCGGGCTTTTCTTTTTTATGTTTTTTCTCTATTCTTCCGCCTTCTGTTCCTTATTTCTCTCTGCCGCCGCCTTGAGATTGACATTGTCCAGCACCACATTGGCGATGTTGTCGCAGCTGTCTCCGATCTTTTCGATGTTGTGGATCACGTCTGTATAGATGACGGTGAACTCAGGCGAGCACTGTCTCCTGTTGAGACGTTCCATATGCTTCATTCTCAAATCGTTCTCCAACTCGTTCATTCCCTTTTCCTGTTCCTTCACCTTCCTGGCAAGGGTCATATCTCCTGTGCTTAGGGCTTCTATGGAGTCGTTGACCATTTTGGAGCCCTTGTCGAAGCACTGATATATCTC
>JAUNBU010000095.1 GCA_030526925.1 Bacillota bacterium
CGACAAGAGGAACAAATAACAGAAAGGTAGACGACAGAACAATGCAGAAGAAAATAATGCTGGGCAATGAAGCCTTTGCAAGAGGTGCATACGAAGCGGGAGTCAAGGTGATTTCATCTTATCCGGGAACACCCAGCACCGAGGTGACGGAGGAAGCCGCCAAATACGAGGAAATCCACGTAGAGTGGGCGCCCAATGAGAAGGTAGGAACGGAAGTAGCCATGGGAGCCTCCGTAGGCGGAGTGCGCGCCCTTTCCTGTATGAAGCACGTGGGGCTCAATGTAGCGGCAGACCCGTTTTTCACGGCAGCCTACACAGGCGTTACCGGCGGGATGGTAGTGCTGGTGGCAGACGACAACGGATGTCACTCCAGCCAGAACGAGCAGGATTCACGGTACCACGGCAGGAGCGCCGGCGTTCCTATACTGGAGCCTGCCAACGCTCAGGAATGCAAGGATTACATGAAACTGGCTTACCACATCAGCGAAAAATACGATACGGTAGTGTTGCTGAGATCAAACACCAGGATATCCCACTCCAGAGGAATAGTCGAGCTGGGCGAACGGACCGAGCAAGCAAGGATCCCTTACGAGAAGAACATCCGGAAATACGTGGCAATGCCTGCCATGGCCAAGAAGCTCCATATTGCCCAGGAAAAGAGGATGGATCAAATCACCGAAGACAGCAACAATATGGACATCAACCGGATAGAAATAAACGACCCATCCATCGGCATCATCACCAGCGGCATCTGCTATCAGTACGTCAAGGAAGCTATGCCGGAGGTCAGCGTCCTCAAGATGGGCATGATCAACCCGCTGCCGAAGCAGCTGATAGAAGACTTCGCATCCAAGGTGGAAAAGCTTTACATAATAGAAGAAGGAGACCCTTTCTTCGAAGAACAGATAAGAGCCATGGGCATCGAGCCTGCCGGAGGCAAGGACATGTTCACCATCCAGGGCGAGTACAGCGCCAACATGATACGCCGGGCTTTCGGACTTTCCATACCGGAGACCGTGGCAATAGAAGATGCGCCGGGAAGACCGCCGCTGCTGTGCGCCGGATGCCCACACAGAGGCCTTTTTCACGTGCTCAGCAAGCTGAAGAAGACCGTCATGGGAGACATCGGATGCTACACCCTGGGCTCACTGCCGCCGACCTCGGCAATGGATACCTGCCTTTGCATGGGCGGCTCCATCACCATGGCACACGGTTTCGAAAAGGCAGTTGGAGACAGCAAAGATGTGGTTGCTGTCCTGGGAGATTCCACCTTCTTTCATTCGGGAATCACCGGGCTCATCAACATGAACTATAACGACGCTAAGGGTACGGTCATAATCCTGGACAACAGGATCACCGGCATGACAGGACATCAGCAGAACCCGTCCACCGGCAAGAACGCCAAAGGACAGGAAGCTCCGGCAATCGACATTGCCACCCTTTGCAGAGCCTGCGGCGTCAAGAATATTACGGAAATCGACCCATTTGATATAAAAGAGCTTGAGCAGGTCATCAAGACGGAAACGGCAAGAGAAGAGCTTTCGGTCATCATCACTAAGCGACCTTGCGCCCTCATCGTCAAGCAGCCGGACATCCCGTATCAGGTTACGGACAAGTGCAAGAACTGCAAGATCTGCATGAGCATCGGCTGTCCTGCCATCGAGGAAGCGGACGGCAAGCCGATCATCATACCGGAGCAGTGCGTCGGCTGCGACCTTTGCGCCAGAGTCTGTCCATTTGACGCCATCGAGGCTGCATCAGTCGAGGTGACATCAAATGAGGCGAGTGCGACCGCCGCCGGAGCAGCTTCTGCCAAAACGAGCACATCAGGCGGAGCATCCTCCACTAAAACGGTTACGGATGGCGGAAAGGAGGCAGAATAATGAATAAGACCAATATACTGATCGTCGGCGTCGGCGGCCAGGGGACCCTGCTGGCAAGCGTGCTTCTGGGCAATCTGGCTCTCGCCAAGGACTACGACGTGAAGCTTTCCGAGGTCCACGGCATGGCCCAGCGAGGCGGCAGCGTGGTCACCCATGTGAAAATCAGCGAAGAAGGCGTCAGCTCCCCGCTCATCGAAATGGGGGATGCGGACGTGATCATCGCTTTTGAAGAGCTGGAAGCCTACCGATGGCTGCCGTATCTGAAAAAGGGCGGTACCATCTATGTCAACACCCAGCAGATTCGGCCGATGCCGGTGATCCTGGGGCAGGCGGAATACCCCGAAGGAATCGTTGAGACCCTCAAGGCAAAGGCAGCCCGGGTCAAGGCCTTCGACGCTCTTTCCATAGCAGAGGAGTGCGGCAGCGTCAAGGCTGTCAACGTGGTGCTGCTGGGGGCGGCATCCAAGGACCTGCCATTCGATGAAGCGGCCTGGATCAAGGTGATCGAGGAGAACGTGAAGCCGAAGTTCGTAGAGCTGAACAAGAAAGCCTTTGTATTGGGACGAGAGGCATAGCAAAACATATCAATACGAAAGGACATACATCATAAAATGATTTGGAACCAACAGATGGAATGCTCAGACCGCCCCACCATGCGGGCGCTGCAGCTGGAAAAACTCAAGAAGACCGTAAAGCATGGATACGAGAACGTACCACACTATAGACAATCGATGGACGAAGCCGGCGTCAAGCCGGAGGACATCAAAACACTGGAAGACATCAGGAAGCTGCCTTTCATCACCAAGGAAAATCTGGCAGCCAATTACCCCACGGGACTTTTCGCCAAGCCCATGACGGACATCGTCAGGATCCACGCATCCTCGGGGACCACGGGCAAGCCTAAGATCGTAGGCTACACCCAGAGCGATTTGGACATGTGGGGCGAATGCGTCGCCAGAGGACTGACCATGGCAGGCGCAGGCAAGGACTCCGTCGTCCACGTTTCCTACGGATACGGACTGTTCACGGGAGGTCTGGGAGCCCACATCGGAGCCGAGGCCATCGGCGCTACGGTCATCCCCATGAGCAGCGGCAACACCCAGAAGCAGATCATGTTTCTGCAGGACATGAACAGCACGGTCCTTTGCTGCACTCCATCTTACGCCCTGACCATCGCAGAAGGTGTAAAGAAGGCAGGGCTCGACCCGAAAGCCCTTTCCCTGAAGGCAGGCGTCTTCGGTGCAGAGCCGTGGACTCAGGGCATGAGGGATAAGATCGAAGAAGGGCTGGGCATCAAAGCCCACGACATATACGGACTTTCCGAGGTCATGGGACCCGGCGTTTCCACAAGCTGCGAAGCCAACAACGGCATGCACATCCAGGAAGACTTTTTCTTCCCGGAGATCATAGATCCGGACACCCTGGAGGTCCTTCCCGAAGGGGAAAAGGGCGAGCTGGTCATCACCACCCTGGGCAAGGAAGGGATGCCGCTGATCCGCTACAGGACCAGAGACATCTGCTATCTCATGCGAGATAAATGCTCCTGCGGCAGGACCACGGTGCGCATGAGCCGCGTCTTCGGACGTTCCGACGATATGCTGATCATCCGAGGCGTCAACGTGTTCCCATCACAGGTGGAGACGGTCATCGCCAAGTTCAGCGAGCTGACCATGAACTACAAGCTCTACGTGGGCAGGGAAAACAATACGGACACATTCGCGCTGGCGGTAGAGCTGGCGGAAGGATTGGCTATCGACGATATCGGATTCGTGGAAGCCATCAGAAGCAAGGTAGACCATGCCCTGAGAGATATGCTGGGCATCGGCTGCAAGGTCAGGTTCCTCAATGCAGGAACGCTGCCTAGAAGTGAAGGGAAAGCTGTTAGAGTTGAGGATACGAGGACGCTCGGTTAGAGGAGGAATGAACATGTTAGTAAAACAGATGTCGGTGTTCGTGGAGAACACAACGGGAAGATTAGCGGATCTGACGAAGATCTTAGCGGAGAATGATATCGATATCAAGGCAAGCACCATCGCGGACACGGTGGATTTCGGCATTTTACGGTGCATCGTGGAGGACCCGGAAAAGGCCACCAGGATACTGAAAGAGAACGGCTTTACCGCCAGCATCACTGAAGTCATTGCGGTTTCCGTAGAGCACAAACCGGGAGGCTACCATAAGATCATGGCGCTGCTGGCAGAAGCTCATATCGGCGTAGACTATATCTATTCGGCAATCAACTCCGACGAAGGAGAAGCGGTGATCATCATGAAGATGGAAGACCCGAAGAAAGCCATTGAAGTTTTGACCAACAACGGCGTTAAGCTGTTTTGCATGAAGGACCTGGCTAAATAAGAAGCAGACAAGAGGATAAGAGACATGAAATCAAGGGATACGGAGAAAAAAGACATCAACGGGAAAGATAAAAAGAGAAAGAGGCAGCCTATGGGACTGGGACGTAAGATAATCCTCGTGCTCTGCCTCATCGTTTTTGTGGGATCGGCCAGCGTTTTGCTGGATTACTTCCTGAACAGCAGCAGAGAGCAGGGGGATCTGGAGAGTCTGGCTGACCTGAAGGTGGAACGTGACGACCTTGTCACGGATAAGGGTACGGTGATCGGCAAATACGTGGACCTGTACCTGGCAAACCCTGACATCATCGGCTGGGTGACGATCAAGGGTACCAAGATAGACTACCCGGTCATGCAGACGCCGGATAAACCGGAATACTACCTGAGGCGTAACTTCAATAAGGAAAGCGCAGTTTCCGGGACTCCTTTCATGGATGCCAACAGCAATATTTTCACCCCAACGTCCAATTTCCTGATATATGGACACAACATAAAGAGCGGCACCATGTTCCACGACCTGCTCAAGTACAAGGACGAATCCTTTTACAACAAGCACAAGAAGTTCAAATTTGACACCATATACAAGGGCGGACAGGGAACCTACGAGATCGTGGCGGCAGGATATTCTCAGATCTATCCTGAGGATTCCACCGAATTCAAGTATTACCAGCACGCAGGGATCACCTCCGAGGAAGATTTTAACGCTTATGTAAAGGGCGTCAAGGCTCTCTCGTCGTACGATACGGGCGTTACGCCGGAGTACGGCGACCAGCTGGTGACCCTTTCCACATGCGCCTATCATGTGAAGAACGGCAGGTTTTTCGTGGTAGGCAGGCGGACCGACGCCAAGCAGGTAGTTCCACAGTAAAGAAGACTAAACGACAGTGAAACGGCAATGGACATGACAACATCCGAGACAGCAAAAGTGAATAATGAAGAATCTGCGCTGGACCTCCTGCGACAGGCGTATGAGAAGTCTTTGCGAATGGACAAAGCAGGGTATGAGCATGATATGGTCAAGGCTCAGCGTTTGATCGAAGAAATGGAAGACAGCCGGGAACTTCAGGGCGAGATGCTATTGGTGTCAGCCTTTGAAGGTCTGGCTGACTTTGATGTTTTTTGCGAGAGATTACAGCAGGCAGCCCGGTTGATGAAGGGTCGCTCCCGCATCCTTTCGCCCCGGGACCATATGTTTTGGGAGTTTTACGGCGTCTTCAGTACATGCAATACAGAGCCGGGACATGCGGACGAAAACGCAGAGAAACTACAGGAAGCGGAGCAGCTGTTTTACCGAATGACCGGCGGAGGCAAGGGCATATATGAATGCTATTGCGCACAGCTGGCGTGCTACCGGGGAGAATTTGATGATGCGCAGACATTGGCGCACCGGGCGATCGAAATCGGTCGCAGCAACGGACAGGAATTGGTCTGCCTTTGCGCGGCGGAGGTCCTGTGCGGCATCCTGAAGCATACAGGCGACGAAGGGCTGTGGAGGCCGGTAAGAGGCGTGATCCGGGATATCATGGAAAATTCCCTTGACGGCAACAACAGGAAACAGGCGGAGCTGTGCCTCTGCAATATAGAGCTGTCTTTGGGGCTGGTACACAGCACGCCCGGGTGGCTGCGGCAGGGAGATTACGGCGCTTTGCCCGCACCATGGGGCTATGAGATGGTGGGCGAGAACATTCCGGCATCCGCATTCCCTATGGCGATGCTGATGCGCATCGAGTATCTCAGCTACTGCGGCAAAGCTGTGCAGGCATTGAATGAAGTGGAAATGATACGCAGGGTGTACGACATGAAAAGCGTAGTGATAGATGCTTATCTGGATTTCCTGAGAGCCGGATGCTATGCCCAGATGGGAGACGGGGAAAAGCTGGCGGCGACGCTGAAGCAGGCGGTGGAAGTCATCGCTCCCGACAAGCTGTGGCTCATTGCCGCCGAGTTTGAGCCGGCATTTGGAGACGCCCTGTATGATGCGGCGGCGCAGGTGGATGGGTCGGCGCCGGCGAGGATCAGAGAGCTGGGAGAAGGCTTCTGGCAAAAGCTGACCCGGCTGCGTGAAAAGGTGATCGAGGAAGCGCCGGAGGAACTGTCCGGGCGAGAACAGCAGGTGGTCGATCTGCTTATGAAGGGCAGGAAAAATTCAGAGATAGCCGAAGCGCTCAGCATCAGCCAGAGAACGGTGCGTAGCCATCTGGAAAACATCTATCGCAAGCTGGGCGTTGCCAGGCGTACACAGCTTCCCGAAGCCATAGAGAGGACCATGGTGGAGCGGGCAGTCTGGGTGAAAAAGAAATAAAGACCGTGAAGAGAGAAAAAATCGGCTTTTTGACCGATGGGATTTGGCAGGGACTCCATATATAATGATGTGTGGAGTTCTTTTTGTTGACGGCGATCGCAGAGCTTTGGAGGCAATGCGATTCTGCGGTGGACAGGATGAAGGACCGATAAAGGGTAGAAGGAAAATTGAGGTAAAGAAGCACACCTGGCAAAGATGGAAAGGAGCGTATGACTGCAGACCGAATGCAACGGGCATATCAAGTGTACCGGGCATCAAAGGCGGCAACATACAGAGAAACGATATGAGAAGAAGAAACGGTGAAAGACAACCGGCAGAACAGGCTGCGGGACAAGCTGTGCATAAGAGAGATTCCGGGTATATGGGCAGGATAGCTATGCTGCTGCTCTGCGTGATGCTCATGGTTTCCGGCTTCGCCCTGGGGACCGGCACGGAGGCGTATGGGGATGGGGATGATACACCGAAGAAATTCTATCTGAAGATCGGGGAAGATGAGATAGTCAATACCGATGATCCCAACAAAATCGAATCGGTCCCTTATGGAACCGATGAACTATATAAACTCGATATAAATGAAGACGCTACGCAAACTGTTACAGGAGTGACCCTTACCCTAAAAGGCAACGATATTTCTGCGTTTACAGGCGGTGCCAATGTGGATATCAAGACCCTGGGGCCTATCGTTATCCGCGGCTTTCATAATCTGAACGGTGGGAGCGGGACCTTTACCATAGACCAGGAAGACAAATACGCTTCCGTGATCCTGGGTGAAGAAAGCGCAGTCAGGACCTATGGCACAGAGAATGATAAGGCGCTGGTTGCCATCGACGCCGACAGCAATCTCAAATTTACAGGCGGTGATAAATGCGCCATCGCCGCATTGGGCGGCGTTTACTGCGGCGGCATTGACAACAGCATACCGGGGAACCTTTCCTTAGATTCCGGAGCTTTGTCGCTGCTGGGAATGTCTCTCAGCGATGTTTCTTCCGGTAAGTCTGATAATACAGGCGGGGCCATGATCCATGTGACCGGTTCAAAGACTGGGGATACGGCAAATAATAACGGTAAATTCACTTTGGCGGGCGGTACGCTGACCGCCATAGGTCTGGGCGCCGACTGGGATGCCCTCTATGTAGAAGGAGATATGGCAGTCAACGGCGGAGGCTTCCACCAGCTGCTGTCCGTCTTCGGTAACGGCGGGACCATTACGGGAACGCTGACAGAAGGAGCAAATGGACAAGTCCTGATGGGCGCCACCATGGG
>JAUNBU010000096.1:0-5776 GCA_030526925.1 Bacillota bacterium
TGTTCTTTGAAACTCCGGCAGCCTGCGGTCTGCCTTTCCATGATGAAAACAATAGAAAAAGCCGCACGTCCAGGCTTTTTCTCAGCCCAGACGGTCGGCTTTGTTACGCGATCATACTCCATGTGGTTGGTTCCACTTCCGTCAGTCATATGATGCTATAAATATACTATATGTAGTGGTCCGTTGTCAAGGGCCAGATGCTTTAGATCAGCAGGCCGCAGATCAGCGAGGCTGTCAGATGCTTCAGATCAGCAGGCCACAGACCAGTACGAAATGGGCGGGCAGCTTGTTTTCTTCCATCCACTCCAGCTCGATCCCCATCAACTCGCTGATGGTAAGCCCCACGTTGCCGCCCAGCGACTCTATGGAATACCGCATTTTCTCAGGGAAAACGCAGGGTCTGCCGACGGCGCGGCCGCAGCCGCCTTTGCAGAGAGAACAGGAGCCGGCCGAAAGGCTGACACTGCCGGGGTGTTCCTTTTCCCTGGCAAAAAGCTCTTCCGAAAGCCTTTGCTTTTCCTTGAAGATGGAGTTGTCGGTGATCTCTTTTATGACGTCATCCGAGTAGGTCTTGCCTCTGTAGACGTCGTCGAAGATTATCTTGATCGCCGTCAGCTCCAGGAGCTCATGGCTCTGCCAGTACTCCGGCACGTCGAAGTCAAAGGGCGGGCAGGACCAGGTGTTTTCGTAGCTGGAGCACTCCCGGCAGCGTTTGACAAATTCCTCTATGTTTACGTACCGTGCGAAATAGTCTTTGACCGGTATGGTAGCTTCGTAGCGTTCTGTGGTATACATGGCGATTCCTTTCTGTTGAAAAATGAAGTCGGCGCCGCAACCGGCAGCGGTAAAAATACCGAGCGGCGCGACCGGCGGTTCTGCTACCGCCTATTATACTATACATATGGAAAAGGCACAAAGGCGTTTTGTTGACGTTTTCGTGGCGTTTTGCTGCGCAATTTTAGTAACTTTTATGTAACAAATCTGCCGAATTGTGTCTCTTTTGTGTCCAAACATGGTGTATAATGGGACAAATTTCGACAATCGTGAGAAATATCACGGGTATGGGGGAGTTTCCATGGATCAAAAGCAATTACAGATCGTGCAGTCGGATGAAGAAATCGAGATAGATCTTCTCAGGCTGTTAAAGGCAATACGAAAACGGATCTGGATCGTAATACTGGCTTCATTTTTGTGTGGGACCATAGCGCTGGGATGCAGCATGTTTTTTATTACACCGCAGTACCAGTCTTCCACCCTTTTTTACGTGAACAATAATTCCCTGAAGGTAGGGAGTGCATCGGTAAGCATTTCTTCCGATGAATTGACTGCAGCCCAGAGCCTGGTGGATACCTATATCGTTATCCTGAAGGCGCGAAAGACTTTGATGGATGTCATCGATTATGGTGAGCTTGATCTTTCATATGAAGAGCTGAGCAGCATGATCTCAGCCGAAGCTGTCAATTCCACGGAGGTTTTCGAGATCGTCGTGACGGGTCCCCACCCTGAGCAAAATCTGGATATCTGCAATGCTATCGCTCATGTCATGCCGGATAAGATCGCAGATATCGTGGACGGCAGCTCCGTGCGGATCGTCGATTATGCAGTGGTGGCGTCCCAACAGTCTTCCCCGGATTATGCTAAAAATACATGTATCGGCGCACTGCTGGGAATGCTCGCCAGCATCGGAGCCATCGCTTTGATGGAACTGCTCGACCATAAGATCCACTCGGAAGAATACCTGAAGGAGAATTACACCGTACCGGTTTTGACGACCGTTCCGGATATGAACAAATCAGGATCGGGAAGATACTACAAATACCACGATCCCGAAAAGAAAAAGCGCAGATCGAGACGCGCCCTGGCGCGAGAGGCGAAAAGAGAGCAGCGAAAGCGTTCCCTTTCCACGTCAAAGGAGCAGATCATCTGCCAACACATGAATTACACGGGAGAGGAAGCATACAAGCACCTCCGCACGAAGCTGATGTTTTCCTTCTCAGATGATATTGGGTGCCATGTTATCGGAATAACAAGTTCGATGCCGGGCGAGGGAAAAAGCGTCACCTCCATCAACCTCGCCTATACCATGGCACAGCTTGGAAAAAAGGTGCTGCTGATCGACGGAGATATGCGTATCCCTATCATCGGGAAAGCTCTCCGGTTAAATATAGAAACCGGACTGTCCAACTATCTGGTGAATGACGGGAGCGCTGAACAGCTGATCCAGGAATTTGCATCGGAGGGCGGCAGCACAGAACGAAGCAGCTCTTTTCATGTAATCACCGCAGGCGAGATCCCGCCAAATCCGGTGGAGCTGCTCAGCTCTTTGAAGCTGGAGATCTTGCTTGATGAGCTGCGCATGGATTATGACTACATTCTATTCGATTTTCCTCCGGTCCTGGAGGTGGCAGACGCCCTCAGTGCTTCGCGTGTCCTGGACGGTATGCTGATGATCGTCAGGGAGGATTTCTGCGATCAGAGGTCTCTGAAAAAGGCAATGGAACAGATAGATTACGTGGACAGCAAGGTGCTCGGCTTCGTGTACAACATGTCCTGCGAAACCGGCGCTGACTATCAGCTTTATTACAAATCGGGAAAGAGGAAGCCGGAGCGGGTAGGCGTCGCAAGCGACGCTGCGGGGATCGATGAGAGGAATGGCAGGGAAAATGGCGAAAGAAACAAAAACGATTTTATATAGCGTTATCGTCCTCCTGTGCTGTGCAGTATTTATCCTCTGTCTTCTCATGATCCAGATGAAGAATGAAGCTGTTGAGACCATGTCGGAAAATCAGGATGCGGATCTGCGGACGATCACCTATAAGGGAGAAAAATATTATCCCAAACAGGGTCAAAAGCTGATATTATATATGGGGGTAGACCAGCCGGGCATCTTTGACAGCGAGCGCCGTCAGGAAAATGTGCAGCCGACGAGTATCATGGTCATTGCCATCCACGAGCCCGAGGAAACATTTTCGGTCCTGCAGCTGAACCGCAATACGCAGGCAGAGATCCTGATGTCGGATCAGAACATCTCAAGTCGGGAAGAAACGGCTCCCGGACCTATGGCAACCGCCTATACCTATGGAAAGGACATCAAGGACCAGTGCCTGAACATGTCCGAAACGGTCTCCCACTATCTTACGGGGATCGAAATGGATAATTACGTGGTGTTCGGAACGGACGCAATAAAAATTGCCAACGATATGGTCGGAGGAAGCCGGGTCCTCATCCGGGACGATTTCAGCTCCACCGCACCGGAACTGGTGCAGGGAAAGGAAATGACGCTTCTCGGCAATCAGGTTCTGGAATATTTGAAAACGCTGCCGCAGGAGGACGCTGTCGGCAGAGAAGGGGCTCTTCGCAGGCAAAAAGAAGTGTTCGAGTGTTTTACAAAAAACCTGAACAGCAAGACGCAGCAGGACAACGGATTTCCTGTGGATCTATTCCAGTCCATCACTGAGTATATGCATACGGATTGTTCCGACGACCGGCTGGCATCCATTCTGGCATCCGTCTCGGACTACGAGTTTAAGGAAACGATCACGCTGGGAGGAACAAAGCAGGAAATCGACGGACAGGAAGTCTATGTTGTGGACGAAGACCGGCTGATGGAGATCTGCATCAGGCTGTTCTACGAAAAGAAATAAAGAAAGTATGCAAGACGGAATCGAAGAAACGATGCGAGGTAACATGAAGATAATAGCGGTAGATGACGAAAAATTAGCATTGGAAAGCATCTTAAATATCATCAGACGAGTCCGCCCGTCGGCTGCCGTGACGGGATTTCAGGATGCCCTAAGCGCCCTGGATTTCGTTGCGAAGCATTCCTGTGATGTAGCTTTCCTCGACATCGAGATGCGGGAAATGAACGGGGTCACTCTGGCCAAGAAAATGAAATCCCTCAATCCGAAGATCAACATCATTTTCACGACCGGCTATGCGGAGTATCGCAAGGACGCCTTCGAGCTGCACGCCAGCGGGTACGTGGAAAAGCCCGTCACCCCGGAAAGGGTTCTGGAAGAACTGGCAGAGCTTCGCCATCCGGTCATCTCTCGAAACGCCGCCAAGCTGAGGGTGAAAACCTTCGGGAATTTTGAAGTGTATGCAGATGGCAAACCCCTGGATTTTCGCTACAGTAAAAGCAAGGAAATGTTCGCCTACCTGATCGACCGAAACGGCGCCCTTTGCAGTAACGGGGAGATCATGAGTGTATTGTGGGAAGATGAAGACCACATATCCTATATGAAAAACAGCCGTGCCGACATGATCAACACCCTGAAAAAATGCGGTCACGAGGATGTTGTCGTGCGTCAATGGGGCAGGCTGGGGATCGATCCGGAGAAAATAGAGTGCGATTACTTCGCCTGGAACAAAGGCGATGTCCGTGCGATCAACGCATATCGCGGGGAATATATGAATCAATACAGCTGGGCGGAAATCACCCACGCATCATTGCAGACATCATTCGAGGAGCAAAAATAATGGATCTCAGAAGTTTTAATATCGCTCTGGAAGGCTGGGGCTTCATCTTCTGTCTGACAACAGCGTTCATCATCTTCATCAGCAGCAAGAAACGAGGAAAAAAAGAAAATCTTCTCATCGCAATGATGCTGGTGGGCATGCTGCTCCTTTTTTCGGATGGTATAGCTTCTGTATTCCGCGGAGACATTCGGACGACGGGATGCATAATCGTAGTTGTAGCGAATTTTATGGCGTATTTATCAAGCTACGCGCTGCTTTGGCTGTTTACATCCTATCTGATAAATCGAATCGATGCAGAGGGCAGCAGATTGATAAGGTTCTGGATGATAACGATCCATATCCTATGTGCGATCGCCGTCGTCTTTCTCATCATTTCACAATTCAACCACATGTACTATTACTTCGACGATGCCCACCTCTATACCAGAGGTTCGTGGTTTTGGTTGTCCCAGGTGTTCGGAATCATCGGAACGCTGGGAAATATGGTCCTCTTGCTGATCCACCGCAACAAGATAGAAAGAGGCGAACGTATCGCTTTGTTTTCGTATATTTTGCTGCCATCTGTAGCCATGATCATTCAGCTGTTTTTCTATGGGATCGCCCTGTTGAATCTATCCATCGCCATCGCTCTCCTGTGGATGTACGTGGCCCTTCACATGGAAAACACCAGACTCCAGATCCACCAAGCGGAAATGCTGGCCCGACAACAGCAGCAAATGAACGAGATCCAGATCAAGGTAGTATTGTCTCAGATACAGCCACATTTCCTGTACAATACGCTAAACTCCATTTACTATCTATGTGGAAAGGAACCTGAAACCGCACAAAAGGCGGTCAGCCAGTTTTCGGAGTATCTGCGCGGCAACCTGGATTCTCTCAAGATAAACGAGCCTATCCCTTTCGAAGTGGAAATGAGGCACATCAAAAACTATCTTTCTCTGGAAAAAATGCGCTTTGGCGAAAAGCTTAACATCGTGTACGACATCTCTGCGACCAATTTCATGCTGCCTGCTTTGTCCTTGCAGCCGATCGTGGAAAACGCCGTAAAGCACGGCGTCGGCAAGCGAAGGGATGGCGGAACAGTGACCATCCGCACTTTGGAAAAGGAAGACGCCTTTGTGGTACTCGTCATCGACGACGGTGTCGGCTTCAATGCGGCAGAGAAAAAGAACGATGAAAGAACGCATATCGGCATCGAGAACGTAAGACAACGGCTCTGGTCCATGAGCAAAGGAAAACTAATAATCGATACGAAACACGGCTGCGGAACGAGGGCGGCGCTGGTGATCCCCAAGGC
>JAUNBU010000096.1:5876-7791 GCA_030526925.1 Bacillota bacterium
TGTTGACACGGTTTGTAATTCATGTTATATTAGGATAAAATTTCCAATATTGTAGCAGGCGGCGACTCCGCCAACATGAAGAAAGGGGTATTACCATGACAAACACATTATCTTACGAAGGCTTCAAGCATATCATAACATCGCACGCAGAAAAGGTTTTTCTGGAGGAGTGCGGCGCCAAGAGCATCCAAGTGCGGGAGGCGGTGAAAAACAACGACACGGTTTTGGACGCCATGTACATCAACTTCGAGGAAGACAAGTGCAACCCGTGCCTTTACATCAACGACCTTTACTCGGCCTACGAAGAAGGGCACAACATCGAGGAGATCATAGGCAGCCTCAAGTTCATATTCGAGGCGTTTTCGGCCCACAGGCTGCCGGGCGGTAACGAGCTGGCGGAGGCGATAGAGGATCTGGAAATCTGCAGGCCTCTTATCGAATGCCGGCTGATAAACGAGCGCGCCAACAGGCGGCGTCTGGAAGGTCGTCCTTATAAGCGGTTCGGCGAATTTGCTCTGTCCTACCAAATAAAAGTGGGGGATGGCGGGGAAGGGTTTTACTTTACCATGGTGACTGACGAGCTGCTGGAGACATGGGGAATCGACCTGGACGAGCTGCACCAGATCGCTCTGCAGAATATGAATCTTGCAAAGGGTTTCGTGCTGAAGAACCTCCAGGACACGCTGGAGCTTCCGCAAAAAAGCAGGCTGTTTATCCTGACGAGAAAACCGCCGGTGAACGGGGCGACGAATCTCATCTCCGGCGAGGTCCTGCAAAAAGCCAGCAAATACCTGGGCGGCGACTTTTACATATTGCCGTCTTCCGTCCATGAATTGCTGCTGATGCCAAAAGAGCACACGGACAACCTGTCTTACCTTTTGGACACGGTCCGCTCCGCCAACAGGACGCCTTTCGTTTCAAGCGACGAATATCTGTCCGATAACGTGTATGAATATGACGCTGAGGGCAGGCAGGTGCTGCTGTCCGAGACCGGCGAAGTGCTGACGCTGGAGGATGTGGAGAGCAGACCGAAGGTCGCTGCGTGCGGGGATGTGGATGGCATGCCGAAGACCGCCGCAAATTTAAAAAATGCAGGGCCTGTGCCGGAGAATGTAGCGGCGCGCAAGCCCGCCGGTGTGCCGGATGATGCGGTGGTAGCGGAGGATGCTGCGGCTACAATTCGCCTTTCAGCAGTGAGTACATCCTCATGTCAATGACCTTGCTGTTCTTGACAGCGTTGCTTCGTAGTGTGCCTTCGTATTGGAAGCCTGCTTTTTCCAGCACTCGGCAGGATGCCATATTGTGCGCAAAGGGCTCTGCGTAGATGCGGATAATATCGCTTTTTTCAAAAACAATTTGGCAGATCTGCCTGACGGCTTCGGTCATGATGCCCTTTCCCCAATATTCCTCTGCGATGTAATACCCCAGCTCACCTGTCTGCCTGTGGATGTTCCCCTGGCGGAAAACAGCGATGCTGCCGATCGCCTTGCCGTCTACCGTAATGGCAAATGCAAAGGTTTCGTTTTCATCTGCGGAAAGCATGGCGGAGATATAGTCCTCTCCGTCCTGCTCCGTGTAAGGGTACGGCAATCCTTCCCGAAGATTCTCCTGTACCTTTGTATTGGAAAGGGCTGCAGCCAGGTCCTTGGCATCCAACAGATTCCATTTTCTTAATTCACAAGTCATTTTTTCCTCCTATGGGCCGTAATGATGGTGTAGCTGTGAGCATTTACCGTTAAAATGCAATCGCCTGCCTTTACATACCAATTTTTCCCGTTCCGCGTAATGGCAGCATCGGCAGAATTGATTTTCCTTTTGCACCAGCCAACCACATCATCCGTATCCAAAGACAGGTTTCTCTTTATGCGCACTACACCCAGCTCGGTCGTGTGCAATTTGTCCAGATTTCTCAGCA
>JAUNBU010000097.1 GCA_030526925.1 Bacillota bacterium
AAGTGCGAAAGGAGGGGCGAGATGACGATTATTATCAAAGACGATCAGGGAAACGTAGTCGTAGAAAAGGAAGTAAGCGAAAAGGACTGCACGATCAAGGTAATGACTGATCGGGACGGTCAGAAGCAGTACGACTTGATTCAGTCTGAATGCTCCTACCACTAATGGAGACGACAGCAAATGACAGTTTATAGATAGACAGAAAATTCCTGAAGAGGCGGCTTTTAACCGCCTCTTTTTTGTGGTAAAATCAAACGGGTAAAGGAGCAGAAACAATATGAGACTGAATAAATACATCGCTGCTGCGGGGATATGCAGCAGGAGAAAGGCGGATGAGCTGATTGCCAACGGCAACGTGAAGATCAATGGTGCCGTCATGAAGGAAATGGGCTATGACGTTGCGGAAGGTGACCTTGTCCAGGTCAACGGCAAAGAAATCGCCGCAGACGAGAAGAAGCTTTACGTGGCGGTCAATAAGCCCATCGGCTATATCACCTCTATGAATGACGAGCAGGGCAGGGCTACGGTGGCAGAGCTGGTGAAGGACATACCGGAACGGCTTTTTCCGGTGGGAAGGCTGGACTACAACACATCAGGGCTTTTGATCATGACCAACGACGGTCAGATGAGCTATACCCTGGCCCATCCCAAGCACGGCGTCTACAAGACCTACGTGGCAAGAGTGGCAGGAGTAATATCAGATACCAAGCTGGCAAAGCTGCGAAAAGGCGTGGACATCGGCGGATTCGTCACTGCGCCTGCCAGAGTGAAGCTGGTACGCCAGCATCCCAAGTCGGCCATAGTTGAGATCCAGATCAGAGAAGGCAAGAACCGGCAAGTGCGAAAGATGTTCGCAGCGGTAGGCAACAAGGTCCAGAAGCTGCAGCGGACCGCCATCGGCGAGATCAAGCTGGGCCGCCTGATGGAAGGACACTACCGCAAGCTGACAAAAGAAGAGATAGAGTATCTTAAGAGCCTGTAAAGCCTGTAGAGCCTGTGATTCACAGGCTCTTTCGCATGATGCTTGGAAAGCAGGTTTTCTTGTAGTTTTCACAGTGAAAGCATTTGGAAATGTCGGGGGCTTCTTCCCGCGGCACTTCCTGCCACTGGAACTTTTTATAGTACTGAGGGACCTTTGCAACAAGCCAGAAATCCTCTGCTCCCATGGACTTGGCTTCCTGTTCTACCATGCGCAGAAGCTCCTTTCCAAGACCCGTCCTGCGCATATCTTCTCGAACTGCCAGATCTTCTAAAACGAAATGGCCGGATATTTTCTGAAGGCTGGCAGCTGCCAGCAGTTCTCCGCTGCCTGCATCATCGCATCTCCAGTTTTTAAGTATTTCTATTGGAAAGTTCTCGCTGTTTTCCAGCTCAAGCCCGTTTTCTTCGAAAAAGGGTATCAAGCTTTCGTAGTCCGATGTTACCTTGATTTTGTACATATCGCTAGTCTCCTTTATGTTCGTGGCGTTTACGGTGTTTATGAGTTTATGGCGCTGTGCTGTGCTTGGGAACGAAGTAGCTGTCCTTGAAGGCGTTTTCCAATTTAAGGAGAGCTATCTTCTTGTCGATGCCGCCTGCATATCCTGTCAGGCTGCCGTTCGTTCCAACGACACGATGGCAGGGGACGATAACGGAAATCTCATTGCGCCCGACTGCGCCTCCTACAGCCTGCGCTGACATACGCTTCAGTCCGCGTTTTGCAGCAAGCTTTTTTGCGATTTCCCCATAGGTCGTGGTCTGTCCGTAGGGGATTGAATAGAGGATTTCCCATACGTCATTTTGGAAATCCGTGCCGGTAAAGTGGAGCGGCACCTTGAAGTCCGGCTCCTTGCCTGAAAAATAAACGTCAAGCCATTTCTTGGTCTGCGTAAGCACAGGCAGCTCCTTTTCCATGTGATTTTCGTCCAGGTATAGGGCAAAATATTTCTGACCTTCGAACCAGAGCCCCGTCAGCCCTGTATCGTCTGCGGCTAAAAGAATGTCACCCATGGGTGATTGATATTGACTGATGTATTGCATGTCGCACCTCCTTCTGTGCAGTATGTTTGAATTCACTTCCTCTTAGGGGCATAGTCCCTCATGTTCGGAATGGCTCCGCCTGCCACTGCCCATATGTAAAGGCTGGCAACGCTGCCGTATGGGCTGAATCGGCGCCGGCATTTTTCAAATAGTTTGCGGTCGATTTTCCTGTGGTGGTAGATCATTCGTAGTCCTCGCTGTATCGCCAGATCGTCGAAGCTGAAAATGTCGGGGCGCTGCATGCAGAACAGCAGAATCATTTCCGCTGTCCATACACCAATACCTTTTAAGGATGTCAGTTTCTTGATCGCCTCATCATCCGGCATATGGTTAAGACTTGCCAGGTCAAATTCTCCGCTCTGTACTTTATCGGCAAAATCCCGGATGTACTCGGCCTTACGGAAGGTCATCCCAAATGATTGGAGCTGAGAGATGTCCGCCGCAGAAATAACTTCCGGATCTATTTTTTCAAAGCCGACTTTCATCCGCTGCCAGATGGTCGCCTGTGCTTTCGTTGATATCTGCTGTCCGACGATATGGTGGACGACTGAAGAAAACAGATCGGTATCGACTGCTCTGTCAATATGGCCGACTTTATCGATGACTTGGCCCAGGATCGGGTCTTTGTTTTTCAGGTAGTTCACCTCGGTACTTCCATATATGAAATACAAACCATATACCTCTCTTCTGATCAATGCTGTTATTTTGCTGATATTGTTCCTTTGCTTGACTTTTTTCTCTTGAGATATTATGATTTTATCACAATAGAACCCGTAATACTATCATAAAATTGCCATATACTATCATAATATCACCAAAGGAGAAGCGCCCATGCAAACAGAACGAGAAAAGTACATCAATTCCGTCAATCTGAATATAAACACGGATTTTCCCTATCTTGCCATAGATGTAGTTGATGACAGATCTTATCCGGTAAATCCGGGATTCCAAGTCATGCATTGGCATGAGGATCTGCAGTTCATCTATGTGGAGGAAGGGAGCGCAGAGGTTCTGACGTTGGATGATTCTGTCAGGGCACAAGCCGGGGAAGGGATTTTTATCAATAAAGCTGTAGTTCATGATGTGAAGTGGTACGGAAACTGTCATTGTACCGGGTTTATCTTCCCGCCATACTTCCTTGAATTTTATGCCGGCAGTCCCGCCAAAGCTTTTGTGGAAAGCATAACATCAAACGAACAGCTTCCTTTGCTCCGTTTCACACCGTCTGTAAACTGGCAGAAGGATGTGATCGACATACTTAAGCAGCTGGTCGAGCTCAAAAGAAACAAAAATGAGTTTTATGTGTATGAAGTCCTGGTGCGTCTTTCGACTCTCTGGCTGATAATGAGAAAAAATATAGCGATTCCGCCGGAGAGAAAGGAAAGTCCGGTCAATATCCGCATGCAAAAAATCCTCCGCTACATTGAGGAACATTATGCGGAGGACATCACCTTGTCGGATCTGGCGGAAAGCGCCAATATCAGCAAATCCGAGTGCTCCAGGTGTTTTCGACTAAGCCTTGACACCACCCCCTATAAATATCTTACCGAATTTCGTCTCGCAAAGGCAGCGCAGCTTTTGCGAAACACAGATGAACCTATAGGAAATATCGCCGCAGGCGTCGGCTTCCACCAGATGAGTCATTTCGGAAAGTGCTTCAGGGAAAAAACCGGATCTTCCCCGAAAGAATATAGAAAAATGGAGAAGGGCATAAAAAGCCTTTGAAGAGGCTGCACCGCATCAATAGCATGAAATCAAAAATAAAACGGAACGCCGGTGGGCGGCGATAATATGCTGCCTGCCGAAAAGCGTTCCCTTTTATTCGCATTATGCTTGCATTATGAAAGATGTATCCTTGTTTGCTGTTTTTCGTGATGCTATGCCTTATTTTCTCTTGGAGTCTTTCGGCGTTACGCAGATGCCCTTGGCGCGGCATACCACGATCGGCTCGTCCAGGAAATCAGCTGCGGAAGCGCTGATGTCAGGTCTTGCGGCAACTACCTTCTTTGCAACGAATTCCATAGTTCTGGAAGTGTTGCCCATCTTGGTGATCTCGCCGTAGGCTTCGATGTAGTCTCCTGCATAGGTCGGCGCCAGGAACTCAACCTCGTCGTATCTCAGGAACAGGCCCTCGTCTCCGTCAGCCTTGATGAGAAGCTCAGTGGCAACGTCTCCGAACAGGTGCACCATGTGGGCTCCGTCAACCAGGCTGCCGCCGTAGTGGGCATCCTTATGGGACATACGAAGTCTGATTGTAGAAGTGATCTTTTCCATAATAGTCTCTCCTTTTTTATATTATTATTTTACGATGTTGATGACAGCAATAATATATTGCAAAAGGTGTGCCAATGGTGTATCATTGAAAACAGGTGAAAGTGAACCGATTTGTGTTCGCTGACTGCCGGGTGAATCGGAAAAGGAACGGTGAATTATGATAAGCAATTACGGACTTGACCGGGTGGTACTGCCGCCGGATGTTTTTCCTGCCTCCGCATGGCAGCTGGACAACAGCAGAGCCTTGCGAGGCGGCGAAATGCGCATCAGTATCAAGAGAATACATCTGGAGGGCACCAGCTTCCGGCAGATCTGTCAGGAAGCCAATAACGACGAGGCTCTCATCAAGGAAAAGATCCAGGATATCGTCATTCGCCGGGGCAAAATGCACAATCCGGTGACGGATACGGGCGGGCTGCTCTTCGGGGTGGTGGAGGAGATCGATCCGGAGTACGACAATGTAAAGGGCTTCAAGGTGGGCGACGAGGTCATCTGCAATACGTCCCTGGCGGGAACGCCGCTCTACATCGACAGCATCAATAAAATAGATATGATTTTTACACAGTTGGAAGCGGAAGGCTATGCCATCATGCTGCCGGGGGTTCCGGTGATCAAGAGACCTAAAAACCTGCCCATCGATCTCTTGCTGTTTGCTTTCAACGAATCGGGGACCATCTACACCGTAAGTAAGGAGGCGGCCGGCAAGAAGAAGTTTTCTGTGGTAGGCAATAATCCCATGATGAACCTGCTCTTCGGCTATACCATCAGGAAGGCGGCGGGGGATGATGCGGAGATATTCTGTCTCTTCGATGAAAACAGGGAGTTCGTTCTCAAAGGAAAGAAAATCGAGGAGCTGATGGATCGCGTCTTCGACCAGGTGACCTATCACAACCTGCTGCGGCCTGTTGAATGCCTCAAGCATTTCGCCAAAAACGAGCCGGTGGACATGTCGGTAAACTGCGCCGATATTCCGGGAGCCGAGACGGTCAGCGTGGTGGCAACCAAATCGGGCGGGACCATAATATTCGCCAACTTCATCAGCAACTACAACATTGCCCTCTACGTGACGGAGGCCATCGCCAGAGATCTTCAGATCAAGTGCGCCGACGGTTATCTGGAGGAATACGACGAGTTCGACTTTGAGATCGTGGAGGAGCTGGCGCCATATTTCGACGGGGCGGAGACCGTCAAGGAACGAATCAAGAAGAAAAAGCCGGCAGAGGAGCTAGTCTACAAAGGCGACCATTACAGCCTTTCCCTGGCGGAGGATTTCGTCGCCGTGAGCCCCAACATGCGGACGGTCCTGGACGAGATCATGAGCGTTGCCAAGTACGACTGCAACGTGCTGATCACAGGAGAGACGGGTGTGGGCAAGGAAAAGGTGGCAAACATCATCCAGAAGAACAGCAGCCGCAGGGTCCAGCCTTTTATCAAGATCAACTGCGCTTCCATTTCGCCCAATCTCATAGAGTCGGAGTTTTTTGGCTACGAGCGGGGAGCTTTTACAGGGGCCAATATCAATGGAAAGAAGGGCTATTTCGAGGCTGCCGATAACGGGGTCATCTTCCTGGACGAGGTGGGCGAGCTGCCGCTGGACATCCAGGCAAAGCTGCTGCGGGTCATCCAGGACGGGGAGTTTATCAAGGTGGGCGGTACCAGACCCATCAAGACCAATGTGCGGATCATCTCGGCTACCAACCGGGATCTGGAGGAGTTCGTGGAAAGGAAGCAGTTCCGGCGAGACCTTTACTACAGGCTCAACGTGTTCCCCATCAACGTGCCTGCCCTCAACGAGCGGCGCAGCGACATCCCGCCGCTTATCGACAGCTTTGTGAAGAAATACAATGAAAAGTTTGACATAGATAAGACCATAGATGATGATGCCCGGGAATACATGCAGTCATGCGACTGGCCCGGCAACATCAGGGAGCTGGAAAACGTCACCCAGCGACTGATGATATCATCTAAAAACGATCGCATCACCATCATGGATGTGATGCGTGAGATCCACGGAGATGTGCTGGAGTCGCCGGTATTCGTGCCGGAAGCGGATGGGGAGGCGACGGACCATCTTGATCTGACCTCTATGGTGGACAACTTTGAAAAGAGCGTCATCAAGTACGCCTGCGATACATACGGCTCTACCAGGAAGGCTGCTGCCGCCATCGGCATCAGCCAGACGCAGCTGGTCCGCAAAAAGAAAAAGTATGGGCTGTGAACCGGAAACGGTTCGGGATTTTGGGAGCTTGAACACAAAAAGGTTCAAGCTCTCTTTGTTTTTTGGGGTCTATTGGTGGGAATGCGGATACGACCGGGAGGCGAACCTTTGAATTTCAACGATGGAGCGGCGTGCATTTTTCGTGAGAAAAAACTATGGCGCAATGGCACACTAATTGCAAATATATAATGGCAGAAAGTTATGCAGGTTTTCTCTTTTACAGCCGTGCATAAAAAAATAATAAAGAAAATATTTTTTTGAGGAGGAACTAAAAATGAAAAAAGGATGCCCTTACGGAACACACAGAGTTATCGAACCAAAAGGTGTACTGCCACAGCCGGCAGACGTTATTGACAACACTATGGAGATCTACGACAACGAAGTACTGATCGACGTGAAGACCCTCAACGTTGACTCCGCTTCTTTCACTGAAATCGAGAGAAGAGCAGGCGGCGATGTAGAAGAAATCAAGAAGATCATGAAGGGAATCGTTGCCAAGGCAGGAAAGCACAAGAATCCATGGACCGGTTCCGGCGGAATGCTTATCGGTACCGTTAAGGAAGTTGGACCTGCATACGTTGGCGATCTGAAGGCTGGCGACAAGATCGCTACTCTCGTATCTCTTTCCCTGACTCCGCTGGTAATCGACGAGATCCTGGAAGTAAGACCTGACATCGACCAGGTAGACATCAAAGGACAGGCGATCCTGTTCCAGAGCGGCATCTATGCCAAGCTGCCTGATGATATGCCGGAAGGTCTCGCACTCTCCGCACTGGATGTAGCCGGAGCTCCTGCACAGACTGCTAAGCTGGTAAAACCTGGCGACACAGTAGTTGTAATCGGCGGCGGCGGCAAATCCGGACTTCTCTGCCTCTACGAAGCAAAGAAGAGAGCAGGCGTTACAGGTAAAGTTATCTGCATCGCAGGCTCCCCTAAATCACAGGCAAGAGCAGAAGGCCAGGGACTGGCTGACTACTACTTCGCAGCAGACGCAACAGATGCAGTAGGCATCTACAACAAGATCATGGAGCTGACCGACGGCGAGCTGGCTGACATCGTAATCAACTGCGTAAACATCGAAAACACAGAAATGGCTTCCATCCTGGCTTGCAAAGATGGCGGAACCGTTTACTTCTTCTCCATGGCAACCAGCTTCACCAAGGCAGCCCTCGGTGCAGAAGGCGTTGGCAAGGA
>JAUNBU010000098.1 GCA_030526925.1 Bacillota bacterium
CTTATTCCATGCCCATATATTTCGCCAGTGTATCATACAGCAGCTGTGGTATCACCGGCTTCGGCAGATGATCGTTGATGCCCAGCAGCTTTGATTTTTCTACATCATCTGTAAAGGCATTGGCTGATATGGCGATGATCGGGATCTTGCGGGCGTCCTCCCTCTCCAGGTCCCTGATAGCTTCCGATGCTTCCCATCCGTCCATTTCAGGCATTATCAGGTCCATGAGGATGGCATCGTAATATCCCGCCTCTGAGTCTCTTACCATCTCCAGAGCCTCCTTACCGTTTCGGGCGACTTCCACCGCAAGCCCCTGTTCTTCCAAAAGGAAAGTGGTGATCTTGGCGTTAAGATCGTTGTCCTCAGCCACAAGCACCCTCTTACCTTTGAAGGTCTTCTCCCGGGGAGCCTCTTCTTCTTGCTCTCCCTTCACGGAAAGATCAATGGGTAATTCCAGATAGAGCCTTACTTCGGTCCCCTTGTTTACCTCGCTCTTGACCGACATGCTTCCGCCCATCTCCTTGATGATGCCTGATGCGGCGATAAACCGCTTTTCTTTGTCTATAGTTCCGGGAACATTTTTATCGCTTTCAGTCTCGTAGTAGTTCCTCAGCTTTTCCTGGATCTCTCGCGAAAGACCGGGACCGTTGTCTGTAAGCAGGAATCTGCAATAGGCAATACCTTCTCTTATCTTCACGTTGGAAAAATCGCACTCGATCTTCCCGCCCGGCTGAGTGGTCTCAAGGGAATTTGTAAGCAGATCAAAGAATATCTGGTTGAACTTCTTCCTGTCCATGAAGGCGATCCGGTCTATCTCCGCCGCCTTTATGACCAACTCAATGTTTTTATTGTGACACAGCGGCTCGAATACGCCTTTAACAGCATCTACGAATTCCTTGTACGCATACCTCTCCGGCTTCAGCGTGTAGATCCCTTTTTCGATCTCTGCCATATCCAGAATGTTAGACATCTGACCCAGCATCACATTGGTTACCGCTTTTAGGTTATCAAAGGATTCCTGCAAGCCTGTTTTGTCGTCAGCCCGGAACTGGTGCTCCGCCAGGTCCACCGTACCTATGATGGAATTGAGCGGGATCCGCAAATCGTGACTGATCCTGGTGAGGAATCTGGTCTTTTCCTTATTCTCCAGCTCTATGGCTTCAAGCCTGCTGGCATCTGCTTCTCTCTGGGCAGTGATATCGCTGCTGCATATAAAGGCGATATTCTCTTCCAGGCTTATCTTCATGGAGGATACCCATTTCAGCTCTCCGTCTATGACAGCTCTGTATTCCTCCGTGCTCACCGTGCCGCCCTTTTTCTTTGTATCCGGAACGCTGGACAGAAATTCTTCCACACGTTTCCTGTCGGCAGGATGCACCAGCTTCTTTGCATTCTCAATCACAGCTTCCTCAGCTTCCACACCTTTGTAGCTGCGCATGGCGCCCGCATCACCTACAGTATACTTCTCTTGGGCAGATTTCATGATGGTCAATTCGTTTTCTTTTTTATCAAGCTTGATCACTTCATCGTAGATACTTAAGAGCACATTGCCCAGACGAGCCGTTTCCTGCTCCTTATCAAGCTCCATATTGCCGGAAACATCCAGATAGCTTGCGCAGATGACCGGCCGTTCGTCATTGCCACCTACGATGATGAACACGCCTTCCAGCCACAGATGCGTTCCGTTTGACCGGACCATTCTCATCCTGCACCTAGTGGTCTGCTTCGTCTTTACCAACTCTTCGATGGCATTTCGGAAGATCTCGACATCTTCAGGATGGATGATGGATTCCACCGTACTGAAATTCTTCGCCAGAGATTCCGGCGTTTCCCCTGTTATGGTATAATATCCGTCGCTGATGCGGATCCGCTCGATGACGCCTTCGTGATACTCGTAAAACACCAGCGCTCCGAAAGCACGCTCCATCAGCAGGTTTATCAGCCTGTTGCTCCCAAGCAGCGCACCGATATCATCTGCGTTTTCCACTGCATAGATCGAACCCTGCTCATCGTTCCATGCCCCCCTCCTGAGCTGCGTATTTATTGAACTCCGCCACCGGCATCGGTTTGGAGAAAACAAATCCCTGAATGAAATCACAGGTAATGCTCTTGAGAAAAGCCCGCTGCTCATCGGTCTCCACTCCTTCTGCGATGACCGATATCCCCAGCCACCTTGCCATCCTCAGAACAGAAGTCAGAATAGTCCCTACCTTGCCGCCTTTTTCAAAGCCCTCCAGGAATTTCAAGTCGATCTTCAGCATATCGATAGGAATATCCTTCAGTATATTAAAGGACGAATAGCCGCTTCCGAAATCGTCCATCAATATAGGGTATCCTACTTCCTTCAATTCGTTGACGATTTCCAACAGCTGCTGAGGGTTATCCGTATATGCGGTTTCCGTGATCTCGATTTTAAGGAGGTGCGGTTCCACTCCGTATTTCTCCGTAATAGCGTTGACCTTGCTGCAAAAATCTCGGTCATAGAGAGTCCGTCTGGATGCATTGACTGAAATCGGAATTTCTTCCAGACCCTTGTCCTTTCTGTCCTTCAGTATCCTGCACACCGATTCGAACATATACATGTCCAGCTGTGCGATGAAGCCGTTGCGCTCAAAAATAGGAATGAATATCCCCGGAGACATGAGCTCCTTCCACTTGTAGTTCCACCGAACCAATGCTTCTGCGCTTGCTACCGCATTGTGGGAAAGGCTGTGTATCGGCTGAAGGTACACTTCAAACTCTCCGCACTCCAAAGCCTCATCCATCCTGTCCTGAATGATCTGCTCCGTGATCATATTCTTCCTGATCTCGTCATCGTATATGGCGAAGCTACTCTTGTAGCTTCCCTTGATGTTCTTCAGCGCCATCAAAGCTCTGTCACACATCTGGTCAACAGGCAGATCCGGCTCATCTATGATATATACACCTATGTTTGAAACTATCTTATGGCTGATCCCCAGATCGTCGAAATCAATAGCATCCTTCCTGAGCAAATTGTCAAAATCCACATTTGACAACGGCAGACACATGACGAAGTGATCCGCCTCCAGATGCCCGTAGGTGCCTATTCCCTCTGCCAACTTCACTGCCTCCGCCATTTTTTTCAACACCCGATCGCCTACTTCCGAACCGAACAGGGTATTGATCATTTTGAATTTAGCGATCTCCCAGCGGATCATAACGTACTGTACATCAGGATTCGCCTTGAGCATTTTCTCGGTATGCCTGTAAAAAGCTTCCTTATTGAATATTCCCGTCAGCGGATCGTAGTCTACGCGCCGCTTCAATTCTTCTCTCCGCTTGGTCGCCTTGTCCACATCGTCGAAGCTGACCATTACCTGCTTCGTCTCACCGTCATTGGCTAGACTATATATCCTGACTTTAAACCACGTGAAACTGCCGTCTTTTCGCATAAGACGGATCTCTTCACTAAATTCCCCATCACCTATCAGCGAATCCAGGAATTGTTTCTTATACTTCTTCATATCCTTCGGATATACATACTCAGACGGGCCTTTTCCTTCATAACTCCAATTGGAGCTTCCCGCTTCCATCGTCTCACCCGTGATAAATTCGCATAAGAACTTATTCACGTAAACGATATCGGTATCATCGCCTTTCACATCATAGATGACGATGCCGACCTCCAGCTTATCGTACAGTTCCCTAAGATCCTGTCCGAAATCCTTGACTTTCCCCATACTTTACTCCGTATTGATCTACTACTCTGCGATATCCCTTTTTATATCTGCTACAGCTTACATATGCCTACAATCAATGTTACAGCGTCACTAATACGTCAAATTATAACATATCCTCACTCAAGAATAAACGGTTTTATTACCTTATCGGAAAATTTATACAGATCCCTCCCCCAGAGGGCGTTGTACATATCCGCCGCCACCACATCATGCCGCAGCATATTGCTGATTTCATCCCCGGCATCATCCGGTCCGTTGATGTTCGTAAGGATCGGAATCTCCACGGAATCATCGTTCTTCAGTGTTCTCAGCAGCTTCCTTCCCTTCGGCCCCGCCGCCAGCACCCTGGCGTACACAGGGAAGTCTTCTTTTTCTGCCTTTACCTTCATCAGAATGTAAAGGAGTATCCGTCTCACAGCCGCCTCCGTGTATCGCCTGGACACCACATCTCCGATCAACTGCTGCAGTGATGAAGCCTTGATGATTTCCTTCTTCAACTTGTTCTCTATGCCTTCGCCCACGCAATATATCCGTGCAAGCTCCTCTGCGCTGCTGCTTATCAGCTCTCCCCGTATCATCTGAAAAGCCCGCTCCTCTGCCGCCCCTATATCTATGCTGCAGGCAAGCTGCCGCACCGTTACCTCCGGCACCCAGCCTTTCAGCCTTTCAGCCGCCGGTTTGCCTTCCCGAAGCATCTCCCGGATAGCGCCGGCCCCGGCAAAGCCGCTGTCTTCATCGGCGTCAAAATACCCTGAACCGCAGCGCTTTATGGCAACAGGTCTCGGTGCCTGTCCTCTTTCCCTATGATATAGGATCCTCTTGAGATACTCCAGCGCCAGGATGTTGTTGGGCTCCAGCATCAGTGCACTCTTTTCCTTGCCCAGAACACGTTCTACAGCCTCCTGAAGCCCCTTGGCGTAGGAATTGCCTTTCTTCATGGAACGCTCCCTCGCCCGGGCTATCTCTTCCTGCCTTTCCCGCATCCCGCATGCCAGGGATTCCAGCTGACCCAGATCTCCGCTCTCGCTGCCGAAGGCTATATGGCCCGCCTTTACAGCCGTCAAAATGTCTACGGCTCCTTTAGCAAAAATCTCGGCTCTGTTGCACGCAAAGAGGAACGGCAGCTCAAGGACCAGATCCACCCCTGCTTCCACTGCGATGCGGCTCCTGGTCCATTTGTCCAGCACCGCCGCTTCTCCCCGCTGGGTGAAGTTCCCGCTCATGACAGCTACCGAGCAGTCGGCTCCCGAAAGTTCCATTGATTTTTTCAGATGATATTCGTGTCCCTTATGAAAGGGGTTGTATTCCGCTATAATCCCTAATACTTCCATATTTGTATCATATCACAAGAAGGCAGAGAATGAAAGCCACAATTGCAGAAAACAGGCTGTGAGTTAATTTACTTACGAATAAATATCTTAGGGAAATCCCCGTGCCCGAAAGCATACTCATGGACTGCCCCAGTACCGACAGCCCTCCCCAGGACATGATAGCGGTGCAGAGAATACATTTCACGCTATTGGTAGTATTGATGCATTCAGCCGCAGCCCCGCAGCCTACGGTCATCTCGAAGAATCCTTTGATCAGCGCCCGCATTTCCTGGCTCTCAAACAGTGAAAAACCGCCGCACATGTGGAGCATATCGGTGACGAACATGAACAACACTATATACGCCAAAATGACGCCAAGGGCTTTGAAAGAGGATAGAATGGCTTCCGTAAAGGACTCCTGCATCCCCGCCTGTCTCCCGTAAAGCTGCTCCTGGCGCATAGGACTGTCGCTCTTTCCCAGGATATGTGAATAGACCAGCCCGTTGATCAGCGCCCCTGTATAATGGGATATGGCGATGATGCCTCCCAGCATTCCCGAGCCCAGCATCCCGGCGCCTACGGCGCCCACCATAAATGCCGGTCCCGAGGTGCTGCAAAAGCTCATGAGCCGTTTGGCTTCGTTGAGAGAAATTTCACCCTGTCGCTTCAGATCTCCTACGATCTTGGCTCCCATAGGATATCCGGACAGCACGCTCATAGCGAAGGGAAATACTCCTGACTTCAGAAACCTTATGACGCCGATATTCTGCAGGAAGTTGGCGCATATAAAGAAGGGCAGCAGTGCAGGCAGTACATTGCTGAGCCACAGGGAAATGCCTTTGCGCGCCGAGTAGAGGGCGATGGTGGGGAATATGACCATCAGTATGCAGCAGGCTGCCGTCACCGCCCCTGCTATGACGATCTTTTTTCTTGTGAATTTAAAAATATCCATGGTTCAGTTTATTCACCGACCATGGATATATGTATTATTCGCGTCTATTCTCGGCTCGTTAGATCATTCTTCTTCCTGCTCCGGCGCCTGTGACGGCTCCGGCATGTCTTCTGCGTTCATCTGTGCTCTGTATGCCATATCCTTCAGCTCGTCTCTGTTGGACGCCAGCGCAGAGTTGATATCGTCGAATGCCTTCTCTATGCTGGTGAACATTTCTCCGAAGTAAATGGAACTGAGATGCTCCATCTTGCCCTGGAAGCTGTAGAGGATCCCGTCCAGATAATCGTATGTGCCGATCTTAAGCTGCTTCGCCGTATTCTCGGTGACCCGCATAAGCTCGTCCGCTCTCAGCTTGGCCTTGACGGTGATGTCGTTGTTCTCCACCAGGGCGTCAGCCTGCTTCTGTGCGTCTTCGATGACAGCCTCGTACTGGGTCCTGGCTTCGGCGATGATCCTTTCGCGCTCGTTTTTGATCCACTGTGCCTGCTGGATCTCATCAGGCAGCTCTGCTCTTATCTCTCTGACGATTTCCAAAAGCTCCTGGGAATCCACCATGATCTTGCCTGTCAGCGGAAAGCCGGCAGCAGTATCCACGATTTCTTCGATTTCTTCCAATAGTTCTAATACCCGCATAATATCCTCCTATATCTCCTCTTGTTCCGACAGAGCCTTCATGTTTTGTAATATTGTATCAGGGACAAGTCCATCGATACATCCCCCAAGAGAATGGACTTCCTTGATCATGCTGGAGCTGATGAACGAATACTTGGGTGCAGTCATGAGGAATACCGTCTCTACTCTTTCGTTAAAAAGCCTGGCATTCATCTGAGCCATCTGTATCTCGTACTCGAAATCCATGGTTGCCCGAAGACCTCTGACGACTACGTTGAAGCCGTTGTTGTTCACGTAGCTTGCCAGCAGTCCGGAAAAGCAGTCCACCTTCACATTGTCCAGGTCCTTCATGGTTTCCCTTATCATGTTCTTCCTCTGTTCAAGGGAAAACATTGACTTTTTGGAAGGATTCACGATGATCCCTATTGTAAGTTCATCGTAAAGCTTGGCAGCCCGTTGGATGATATTCATGTGCCCGTTGGTCAGGGGATCGAAAGATCCCGTATAGAGGGCTTTTGTCTTCATAAAACCGTTCCTCCCACAAATACTAGTTAATTATACCACGATTTATGAAGTGATTCAACTATATATTGATAGCATGATTATGCCGTATCTCCGCTCTTTGATCTTCGTGAATCCGTACCACTCCTCCGGCAGAATTTCTTCCTTCCTGTGCTCCGCTATTACCACGCCGTCCTCTGCCAGCAGCCGATACTCTGCGATGAGGCCGAAGCTCTCCTCCAGGTAGCCTTTGCCGTAGGGTGGGTCCAGCAGGATGATATCAAAGGGTTCTTCGGAATTCATAAGGATTTTCTTGTAATCACCGGGGATCACTCTAGCACCGTCCTCTGCCCTGCAATGGGCGATATTGTCCTTGATGAGCCTGATGCTTTCTCTGGAGTTATCGCCGAAAACGCACTCTTTCGCTCCTCTGCTGAGGGCTTCGATGCCCAGGTTGCCTGTCCCGGAAAAAAGGTCCAGGACCCGGCTGTCCCATATTTTCTCTGCCAAAATGCTGAAAAGGGCTTCCTTCACTTTATCTGTGGTGGGTCTCACCTGGTTGCCTGCAGGCGTCTCCAGTCTTCTGCCCTTGTAGTCTCCCGCTAT